>JBEITC010000020.1:0-19047 GCA_040375075.1 Planctomycetota bacterium
CTGCAGCTCGCGTTCGACGCGGCGTCGAAGTTCCCGGTCCAGCCGCACGGCAAGAATCGTTCACGAGCGCAGGAAGTCGTCGTCGTCGCGGCGTTCGAGCTGGGCGCGCCGGAGTTTGCCGTCGCGCTGGGCGCGAAGATCGCCGATTGGCGCCGCGGCTGCGCGTACGCCGACTTCGCCTGGGCGATGGCCAGGCGCGGCGATGGCGCGCGCGCGCGCGATTACGTCGAACTCGCGAAGGGCGTCATGCGCGACGAGCGCGACGCCCCGAGCGCCCAGGAATGGCGCGGCGACCTCATCCAACTCAAGATCGCCCGCGCGCTCTCGGCGCTGGGAGACGTCGAGGCCGCGGCCAAGGCGTCGGGCGCGATCGACCAGGCGTCGACGCACGCGGTCGACGCGGCCTGGAACAGCGCCGCTGCCGAACGCGTCGCGGCGATGACTGCCGAACGCGCGCCGGCGGAGTTCGCGGCCCTCGACCAGGGCTTCGCGACCATGTCGCTCGGCCAGCAGGCTGCGGCGATGGCGCTCGTCGCGCGCATGCACGAGAAGTTCTTCGCCGACGCGGCGTTGCGTCGCGCCTGCGAGGAGCGCGTCGCCGTCACATGGGACAAGACCATGCCGGCGCTGCGCCTGGACGCGCTCGCGCAGATGGTTCGCGCCTGCCACGCCAATGCCGACGGCGCGCGCGCCGCGGAGTTGCTGACGACCATGCGCGGGATCGTCGAAGGGCATCGCTGGCGCTCCGAGGACCGGACGCCGCAGGCTTCGCGCCTCATCGAACTCGCGCAGCTGCTCGGCCAGGCCGACCGTGCGCGCGCCGAGGCCGAGGCTGCGCTGAAGGCGTACCAGGACGAGCGCGACGGCATCGTCGACATCTACCGGGCCGAGACGTTGCGGCCGCTGGCGCTCGCGTGGTTCGTCCTGGGTGATCGCGAGCGCGGGGATGGCCTCTACGCGCTGGCCATCGAGGAAGGCATGGAGAACCCCAACTCGCGGCCGCGCTGCGACGACCTCGTCGACGCCTGCGTCGACCTGGCCCGTCGTGGCATCGATCCCTCTCCCAAGACCTGGGCGCGCCTGCGCGAGATCCAACAAGGCCTCGGCGAACCGTGGTGAACCAACGCCTCCTCTCCGTCGCGGTGCTCGTCGCCGCCATCGGCGCGCTGCGTGCCCAGCAGGCCGGCTCGCTGCGCGGCAACGTCTTCGACAAGGACTTCGACGCGCCGCTGGCGGGCGCGACCGTCCAGATCGTCGAGAACGGACTCAAGGTCGAGACCAATGACCAGGGCGCGTTCGTCTTCCAGCAGCTGCCGCCGGGCCGCTACACGGTGTTCGCCAGCAAGGACGGCTACGTCCGCGCCGTGCGCGGCGAGGTGCAGGTGCAGCCGGGGCAGCTGATGGAGATCCGCTTCGAGCTCGCCGGCGACTACACCGATCTCGAGGAGTTCGTCGTCAAGGACACGCTGCAGCTCGACACCGGCAACGAAGCCGCGTTGCTCGACCTGCGCCTGGACAGCCCGGCGCTCGTCGACTCGATCAGCGCCGATCTGATGAGCAAGGCCGGCGCCAGCGACGCCGCCGGCGCGCTGCGCCTCGTCTCGGGCGCATCGACGGCCAACGGCAAGTCGGCCGTCATCCGCGGCCTGCCGGACCGCTACGTCAGCTCGCAGATGAACGGCGTGTTGCTGCCGAGCGCCGACGAGGACAAGCGCGCGGTCGAGCTCGACCAGTTCCCCTCCGAGGTCATCGAGAGCCTCCAGGTCAGCAAGACCTTCACGCCCGACCAGCAGGGCAACGCCTCGGGCGGCGCCGTCAACCTCGTCTTGAAGGGCGTTCCCGACGAGCCGTTCTTCGTCAAGTACAAGGCCGGCACGTCGTACAACTCGCAGTTCACCGGTCGCAGCGACTTCCTGACGTACCAGGGCGGCGGCGTGCACGCGTTCGGCAAGTCCGGCAGCGAGCGACGCGTCCAGGAGCTCGGCCAGAACTGGTCCGGCGCCGTCGGGTCGACCGAGGCCGAGGCGCCCCGTGACTACAAGGGCTCGCTGTCGATGGGCGGCGGGTTCGACATCGGCGGCGGTTGGCGCGCCGGCGGCTTCGTCAACTTCAACTACGAGCGCGACAGCTTCTACGTCGGCAATGCGCGCGACGACTCGCTGTGGGCGCTGAGCGCCGGCGACCCGCTGTCGCCGCAGTACAGCCAGGGCACGCCGCAGTCGGGCGAGTTCTACACGCAGCTGCTCGACATCAAGCAGAGCAAGCAGTCGGCGTCGTGGGGCGGGCTGGCGACCGCGGGCATCGCCAACGAAGACCACGCGCTCAACTTCGCGTACCTGCGCACGCAGACCGCCGAGGACAGCGTCACCTTCGCCGAGGACACCCGCGGCAAGGAGTACTTCTTCCCCGGCCACGACCCGAACACGCCCGGCACGCCCGGTTGGGAACAGCCGCTCGGCGCGCCCTACCTGCGCCTGCAGACGCTCGCGTACGTCGAGCGCACGACCGAGACGCAGCAGATCAACGGCCGGCACCGCTTCGACACGATCGGCGTCGGCGGCATCGACAAGGCCGAGGTCGACTGGGCCGTCTCGCGCAGCGAGGCGTTGCGCGACGAGCCGGATCGCCGGCAGTTCGCCACCGCCTGGAACCCGAACGGCGTCTACCTGCAGTACAAGCCGGCGGCGCAGTTCACGCTCGGCAACCTGCAGCGCATCTACAAGAAGATCACCGAACGGAGCGAGGAGGAGGCCTTGTCGGTCAAGCTCCCGTTCGAGGTCGGCGGCGACAAGAAGGGCTACTTCAAGTTCGGCGGCTTCCGCGACCGCGTGAAGCGCAGCTACGACCAGGAGACGTTCAGCAACTTCAGCGACCCGAACTTCTTCCAGCCCGGCAACTGGTTCGAGCAGGACTGGTCGGCGGTCTGGGAGTTCCAGGACCACCCGATCACCGCGAGCGACGTCGACGTCGACTACGACGGCAAGCAGGCGATCACCGCCGGCTACGGCATGGTCGAGGTCCCGCTGACGGAGTGGGTCAAGTTCATCGGCGGCGTGCGCGTCGAGTCGACCGACATCGAGATCGTCAACACGCCCGAGGCCGGCGCGCTCTGGGTGCCGCCGGGACAGTTCGGCACCGCGACGCTGCAGCCCGGCGACGGCGACGTCGACTTCCGCCAGCAGGACGAGCTGCCGTCGGCGAGCCTCGTGTTCGACCCGCTGCCCGGCGTGACGATCCGCACCGCCTACAACCAGACGGTCGCGCGCCAGACCTTCAAGGAGCTGACGCCGATCTTCCAGCAGGAGTTCCTCGGCGGCCCGGTCTTCGTCGGCGACCCGAACCTCGAGATGAGCGCGGTCGAGAACTACGACCTGCGCGTCGACTGGGTGCCCGAGGAGGGCACGCTGCTGTCGGCCTCGTGGTTCCGCAAGGACATCGACCAGCCGATCGAGTACGTCGAGAAGCTGGCGCAGTACAACTTCACCACGGCCGTCAACTACCCGAGCGGCGAGCTCGAGGGCATCGAGGTCGAGGCTCGCCAGCAGCTCGGTCCGCTGTGGAAGCCGCTCGAAGGCCTCGGCCTCGGCGCCAACGCCACCTGGATCGACGCCTCGGTGCGCCGCCCGCAGTCCGAGCTCGACGAGTTCTTCGCGCTGCAAGGCTTCTATCCGAGCGCCGAGCGCGACATGTCGAACGCGCCGGAGTTCCTCTACAACGCGTTCACCACCTGGGACATCGAGGCCACGAAGACGAGCTTCGGCTTCTTCTACACCGTGACCGGCGACTCGCTGGTCCAGGGCCCCGGCCCGAGCAACTCGTACTTCATCCCTGCGACGTACGAGACCCGCTACGAGCAGGCTTCCGTGACCGTGTCCCAGGCGCTCGGCAAGGGCGTCCGCATGACGCTGGCCGGCCGCAACCTGACCAACGCGCTGCGCCGCGAGGTCTACCGCTCGGAGTTCCTCGAGAGCGACGTCACGCGTCGCAGCTACACCGAGGGCATCGAGTGGTCGCTCTCGATCGGCGGCGAGATCCGCTTCTAGGACGCATTCCACGCACCGCATCCATCCTCCGATGAATCCCACGACGATTGCCCGTTTCCCGGCGTGCGCCGCGCTGCTCGCGCTCGCCGCCCCGCTCGCCGCGCAAGGCCAGGCGCAGGACGCCGTCGCCGCGACGCGGACCACCCTCGAGCAGTGGGTGGCCACGCGCGCGACCATCTCGAAGGAGGCCCGTGACTGGGCGCTGGCCAAGGAGTCGCTGCAGGCGCGCATGGACGTCGTCCGCCGCGAGACCGAGGCGTTGAAGAAGCGCATCGGCGACGCGGAGTCCGGCCTCGCCGACGCCGAGAAGAAGCGCCTCGAGCTGCAGGCCGAGAACGACAAGCAGAAGGCGACCGGCGCGTCGCTCGAGCAGCGCATCGCCGGCTTCGAGCAGCGCCTGCTCGGCCTGCTGCCGCGCCTGCCGGACACGCTGCGTGACAAGCTCAAGCCGTTGACGCAGCGCATCCCGACCGGCGAAGCGCCCGGCGCCCTGTCGCTCGGCGACCGCTACGCCACGGTGATCGGCGTGCTCAACGAGATCCACAAGTGGAACCGCGAGGTCACCGTGACCAGCGAGGTCCGTGACATCGGTGGCGGCACGAGCGTCGAGGTCGCCGTGCTCTACGCCGGTCTCGGTCAGGCCTGGTACGCCGGCGGCAACGGCAAGGTCGCAGGCGTCGGCGTCGCCGGCGCGTCCCAGTGGGAATGGCGGCCTTCCAACGAGCTGTCGCCGGCCATCACCAAGCTCATCGCCGTGTTCAAGAACGAGCAGCCGGCGGCCTTCGTCCAGTTGCCCATCACCGTCCAGTGAGGCGCGCCATGATCCGCATCCCGATCGCCGTCACGTTCCTCGCCGTCGCGCTGGCCGCCCAGCAGCCGCAGCAGCCCGCCGCCCAAGGCGGCGACAAGCCGGGCTTCGAGCAGGTCGCCGCGACGACCCGCAAGCAACTCGAAGAGAGCGTCGCCGAGCTGGCGAAGCTGCGCGAAGGTGTCACCGCCGAGAAGATCCCGCTGGCGCAGGAGCTCCGCAAGCTGGAGGACGCCCTGCTCGCCGTGCGCGGTGACCTCGCCAAGGCCACGCGCGCCCTCGACGGCCGCACGTTGGATCTCGGCAACCTCAAGGCCGAGATCGACAAGCGCAGCGACCAGGTCGCCTACCTGTCCAACCTGCTCGCCGACCACGGGCGCAACTTCGAGTCGCGCCTGCACATCGCCGAGCTGCAGCGCTACGACGCGCCGCTCGACGCCGTCAAGCTGGCGCGCGAGAACACCAAGCTCACGGAGTCCGAGCTGTTCGCGGCGGAGCTGACCGTCGTCGACGCCTCGTTCGAGCGGGTCGCCGACGCGCTCGGCGGCAGCCGGTTCGACGGCAAGGCCGTCGATCCGACCGGCGTCGTCAGCCCGGGCACGTTCGTCCTGGTCGGCCCCGCGGCGGTGTTCCGGTCGTTGGACGGCAACCAGGTCGGCACCGCCGAGCAGCGCCTCGGCTCGCTCGAGCCGACGATCATCCCGTTCACCATTCCCGAGGACCGCGCCGCCGCGGCGCAGTTCCTGCTCGGCATGGGCGGCGCGTTCCCGATGGACCCGACGCTCGGCAACGCCCACAAGATCGCCTCGATCGAGGAGACCTGGGTGCAGCACGTGCTGAAGGGCGGCCCGGTCATGTGGCCGATCTTCGCGCTCGCCGGCGCGGCGCTGCTGGTCGTGCTGCTGAAGTGGCTGTCGATGGCGTTCATCCGCCGGCCGTCGCGCAAGCTGGTCGCCAACCTGCTCGAGGCCGTCAAGGGTGGCAAGCGCGAGGAAGCGGTCGAGGAAGCCGGCACGATCGGCGGCCCGGCAGGGGCCATGCTGCTCGCCGGCTCCGAGCACCTCGGCGAGCCGCGCGAGCTCGTCGAGGAGGTCATGTTCGAGAAGATGCTCGCGACGCGCCTGCGGCTGAACGGCTGGCTGCCCTTCGTCGCCATCTGCGCGACGTCGGCGCCGCTGCTCGGCCTGCTCGGCACGGTCACCGGCATCATGAACACGTTCTCGCTGATGACCGTGTTCGGCACCGGCGACCCCAAGACGCTGTCCAGCGGCATCTCGGAGGCGCTGATCACGACCGAGTACGGCCTGATCGTCGCCATCCCGTCGCTGCTGCTGCACGCCTTCCTCGCGCGTCGCGCCAAGCGCGTGCTCGACGAGATGGAGCAGGTCGCGGTCGCGTTCCTGAACCAGATCCGCAAGGCCGAGGCCGTCTGAGATGACGCCGCGCGCACAGGACCCCGGCGGCCGCGACTTCAACTTCGCCGGCCTGCACGCCGAAGCCTGGGACACCTGGGTCGCCGGCGGCTGGGCGATGATCCCGATCGCGATCACCGCCGCCGTGATGTTCGGCGTCGGTGCGAGCGTCTGGCTTCGCCTGCGCGGCAAGGGCTTCCGCGCCGTGCCCGAGAAGGTCTGGCGGCTGTGGATCGCGCATGCGAACCACCGCGAGGGTCGCATCGGCGAACTGCTCGACGAGGTCGCCGACGCGCCGTCGATCGATGCGTCGGTCGCGGTGTTCGCCGGCCTGCGCAAGGCGGAACTCGCGCCGTTCGCGCGCGATCTCAAGGTGATGAAGGTCTGCGTCGCGACCGGCCCGTTGCTCGGCCTGCTGGGCACTGTCACCGGCATGCTCGCGACGTTTGGCGCGCTCGCCAGCGGATCCGGCGGCGACCAGACCATGGCCGCGATCGCCAAGGGCATCTCCGAGGCGCTGATCACCACCGAGACCGGCCTGGTCGTCGCGCTCCCCGGACTCTTCTTCCACTACCAGCTCTCACGCTCGCGCGACCGTTACGAGGCGTTCCTAGCGCACCTCGAGACCGTCTGCACCCAGCACCTCTACCGCCGCCTGCGCGATGGCGCGGCCGCCTGACCCGCACACCGGACGACCATGGGACGATTCCGCGATAGCTCCTCCGAAGACGGCGCCGAAGCCGGCATCGACATGTCGCCGATGATCGACTGCGTCTTCATCCTGCTGATCTTCTTCATCGTCACGACGACGTTCGTCGAGGAGACCGGCATCGAGGTCGACAAGCCGCAGGCCGCCTCGTCGGTCCGTCTCGAGAAGACGAGCGTGCTGATCGCGCTCACCGCCAACGGCGCAGTCGTCTACGGCGGCCGCGAGATCGGCATGAGCGGCGTGCAGCCGCTGGTGCGTCGCATGCTCCAGAAGGAGGACGTGCCGGTCATCGTGCAGGCCGACGCCGCGGCGCCGTCAGGGCTGCTGGTGCGCGTCATCGACGAGGCCAAGCTCGGCGGCGCGCAGAAGGTCAGCGTGGCGACGAGCCGGGCGGCGCGAGGCTGATCGGATGACCGCTTCGACCGAACCCACGCGGCTCGGCCGCATCGTCCATGGCTTCGCCGCCGCCGCGAGCGGCGTCGGACTGGCGTTGGCTTGCTTCATGGTGCTGCCGTTGCTCGAGGCGATCTCGGCGACCGCGCCCGCTGACCTCGTCGTGTCGTCGATGGACACGGCAGCGTTGCCGCCGCCGCCACCGCCGCCCGAGCCAGAGCAGGACGAGGAAAAGCCGCAGGACGAGCCGCCGCCGCCGCCGGCGCTGTCCGACGAGGCTCCGCCGCTCGACCTCGCGCAGCTGGAGCTGGCGCTCAATCCAGGCATGGGCGGCATGGATGGAGCGGGCGACTTCGCCGTGAAGATCGCCGGCGTCGGCGGCGGCGGCGGCGACAAGGGCGTCGACGAGCTGTTCTCGCTCGCCGACCTCGACCAGAAGCCGCGACCGGTGTTCCAGCAGCAGCCGACCCTGAACGCGCTGCTCAAGAAGAAGCTGCCGGCCAACGTCGTCGTGATCTTCACCGTCGACCAGCAGGGCCGCGTCGAGAGCCCGGTCGTCCAGAGCGCCAGTGACCCGGCCTTCGAGGCGCCGGTCATGGCTGCGATCAAGCAGTGGAAATTCGAGCCCGGCAAGCGCGGCGGCAAGCCCGTCCGCTTCCGGATGCGCCAACCGTTCTCCTTCCAGTAAGCACGCACACCCATGTCGTTCCGCATCCGCATCCCGTTCGTCCTCGCGGCGTTCGCCGGCGGCCTCGCCGCCGTGTCGTCCGCCCAGGCGCCGACGCCCCAGGATCCGCCGAAGGCCGAGCCCGCCGCCGAGGCGAAGCCCGTGGCCGCGGCGCCGCAAGCGCCGTCGGGCGAGCCGCTGTTCCAGTTCTGGCGCGCGCCGGACTTCCAGCAGCGTTTCGCCGACAGCCTGATCGCCGAGAGCGACTTCGAGCCCAAGGTGGGCGGCAACGAGCGCGAGCTGCTGCTCGAGGTCGCTGATGGGCTCGGCAAGGCGACGGCGGAAGGCATGGCCGAAGCGCAGGACCGCGCCATCGAGACGCTGCAGAAGCGCACCGACAAGGCGAGCGGCGCGTCGCAGTGCTTCATGCTCGGCTCGCTGCTGTTCCAGCGCGAGCGCCTCGTCGAGGCGGCCGGCTACTACGAGCAGGCGGTGGGCAAGCAGTCGACGTTCCGCCGCGCCTGGAAGAACCTCTCGCTCGTCCACATGCGCCTGGGCAACTTCAAGGACGCCCAGCGCGCGCTGACGAAGACCATCCAGCTCGGCGGCGGCGACGGCCTGACCTTCGGCCTGCTGGGCTTCGCGCTCGGCAGCTCGGACGACCAGATCGGCGCCGAGTCGGCGTATCGGATGGCGGCGATGCTCGAGCCGACGGTGCTCGACTACCGCATGGGGCTCGCGCGCGCGCTGTTCAAGCAGCGCCGCTTCGCCGACGCCGCCTCGCTGACCGGCGCGCTCGTCGCGCAGTACCCGGATCGCGCCGACCTGTGGATGCTGCAGGCCAACGCCTACGCCGGCATGAACGAGCTGAAGAAGGCGGCCGAGAACCTCGAGCTCGTCGACCGGCTCGGCCAGTCGACCGCCGAGAGCCTTCACCTTCTCGGCGACATCTACACCAACGACGAACTGACGGAGCTGGCGGCGAGCGCGTACCTGCGCGCCATCGCCAAGGACCAGAAGGGCGACGTCGGTCGCGCGCTGCGCGCCGCGAAGGCGCTCGCGGCCCGCGCCGCGCACGGCGAGTGCGAGCAACTCCTCGCCGCGATCGACAAGGCGTTCGCGGCGAAGATGGACGACGGCGCGAAGAAGGACGCGCTGAAGCTCCGCGCCCGCATCGCCGTGGCGCGCGGCGCTGGCGAGGACGAGGCGCGCATCCTCGAGCAGACGGTTGCGCTCGATCCGCTCGACGGCGAGGCGCTGATCCTGCTCGGCCAGTACCACGCCCGCAACGGCAAGCCCGACATGGCGATCCTGCAGTACGAGCGCGCCGCCGGCGTGCCGGCGTTCGAGGCCGACGCCAAGATCCGCCACGCGCAGCTGCTCGTCGGCCAGGGGCGCTACGCCGAGGCGCTGCCGCTGCTGCGCCGCGCGCAGCAGGTCAAGCCGCGCGAGAACGTGCAGCAGTTCCTCGACCAGGTCGAGCGCGTCGCCCAGGGCAAGTGAGCCCGTTGGCGGGCGGCGCTGCGCATGCTGCGCCGCCGCTCGCGACCGCGTCCGTCAGGCCTGCCGCAGCGGGCGGACGATCAGGTCCTTGAGCGCGAAGTTGCTGCCTTCGCCGACCCGCGTGACGAACAGGTCGTTGTGGTGGCGGATGAGCCCGAACTCGTCGAAGCACGCCACGCCGCCGCAGATCTCCATCGCCAGCACGATCAGGTCGCTGGCGCGGCGGCTGCACTCGACCTTGATCTTCGCCGCCTGCTCGCGCGACAGCGTGCCCGCCTCGTAGAGGCGGCACAGGTGCAGCAGCCACGTCAGGCCGCTCTCGAGCGCGATGTCCATGTCGACGATGACGTCCTGGACGCGCTGGAAGCGACCGATCGGCTTGTCGTCGAACTGGATGCGCTCCTCGGCGTAGACGCGGCACTTGTCGAGCGCGAAGGCGAGCGAGCCCAGCGCCAGCGAGGCGATGAACAGGCGGCCGCCGTTCAGCGTCGTCACCATCACCTTGAAGCCGTCGTTCTCGGCGCCCAGGATCGCGTCGTGGGGGACCTCGACGTTCTCCAGCATGATCGAACCGGTCGAGGACTGCTCCCAGACCTTCTTGCCCTGCATCTCCTGGTAGAAGACGCCCTTCTGGTCCATCGGGACGATGAAGCAGGTCGAGCGCTTGCCGTTGGGGCCGCTCGGGTTGGTCAGCGCGTGCACGACGACGTGGCTCGCCCAGCGGGCGTTGGTCGACCAGCACTTCTCGCCGTTGAGCACCCAGCGATCGCCCTTCTTGACGGCGGTGACCTGCGGGTTGGCGGCGTCGCTGCCACGGCCGGGCTCGGACAGGCCGAACACGAACATGCGCTCGCCCTTGGCCAGCGCCGGGAGATGCGCCGCCTTCTGCGCCTCGGTGCCGCACAGTTGCAGGGGCTTGGCGCCGAGCGAGATCGCCGCGCCGGGGGTGATCGCGACCGCCTGGCTGTGGTAGGCGAGCGCCAGGCCCATCAGCACGAGGTCGGTGTGGTCGCCGCCCTGGCCGCCGTAGGCCTCGGCGATCGGCAGGCCGAAGAGGCCCATGTCGCCCATCGCCTTGATGCAGCTGTCCGGCACCAGCGAGTGGCTGCGTTCCCAGTGCAGCAGGTGCGGGGCGATCTCGCTGTCGCCGAAGTCACGGACGGCCTCGTAGAAGGCCATCTTCTCCGCTGGGATCAGGTCCTTGAGGTAGCTGTCGATGCGCCGTGCCATAGGGGCAAGCAGCGTAGCGACCGACGGCGCGCGTGGCGACGCCGTCGCCGGGCCTTCAGCGGATCTCGGCAGGCGCGTCGGCGGGCTGCGTCGCGGGGGAGGCGGGCCCCGGCTCCGGCGCGGTCAAGAAGGCCTCGGCGCCGCGGTGGCCGGGCTCGATCTCGAGCACGCGCTGGAACGCCTTCTTGGCGTCGTCGCGGCGGGCCGAGAAGTGCAGGTTGTAACCCTTCACGAAGTGCGCCTGCGCGTCGTACGGCGCCTTCTCCAGGTAGGCGTCGAGCGCCTGCATCTGGGCGTAGAACACCTTCACGTCGCCGTAGAACGACCGCTTGTCCGTCGCCGCCGACGCGATCGTCGGGTCGAGGCGCAGCGCTTCACCGACGAGGAACGCGGCGTAGTGATAGTCGCCGTCGGCGAACACGGCATCGGCGAGCACGAGGTGCACCGTGGCGTCGTTCGGGGCCTGCGCGCGCGCCTTGCCGAAGGCTTCGGCCGCGTCGCGGAAGCGGTTGTCACGGAAGTAGAAGTCGCCGAGCTCGACGTACTTCTGCGCCAGGGCGAGCTTCTGCGCTTCGACGCCAGCGCCTTCCTGGCGCACGATCACGCGGTCGCTGACGCCGCCAGCAGCCAGGATGGTCGGCGCCGGCGCGCCTTCGGCCGGCGCTTCGGCGGCCACCGTCTGCGTCACGTACACCGTGTCGGGCACGTAGACCGTGCTGGGCACGTAGAGGTACGTCGGGCAGTAGACCGTCGACGGATACCACCAGTAGCAACTGGCGGGGTAGTAGGGCCGCGACCAGCCGCACCAGAACGCGTCGCCGTAGCAGCCGTACCAGTACGACGTGCGGCAGTACCAGTAGGGGTAGCCGAGCGACACGCTCCAGTTGAAGCAGCCGCCGCCGTACCAGCCGATGGTCCAACTCGGGCCGCCCCACCAGCACGACCGCGGCCACGGGCTCCAGTAGTCGCACCAGACGTCGCGGTGGCAGTCGTAGCGCGAGTAGCTCGAGCCGTAGTAGTTGCTCGCGTAGACGTGCCGGTTGCTCGTGGCCTGGAAGGCCGTGCGATTGGGCACGCGGGTCGCCGTCGTCGGTCGGGGCGCGCCGAGCCGCGGCGCGAATGGCGCGACGGTGGTGGCGGGACGCGACGCCGGCCGGGCCAGCGGCTTGGCGTTGACGAGCGGCTTGTCGGCGACCAACGGCTTCGTCAGCGGGCGCTCCGTCGTCGTCTGCGGCCGGCGCGGCGCAAGCGCTGGCTTGTCCGTGATCCTGCCCGGTTCGCGTCCGATCGGCTTGCTGGCCGGCGCTTCGGTTTGGCTCGGGCGGTACCGGTTGGCGGCGGCGCCGGGCAGGCGGCTCGTGCTCGCGGGCTTCGACGCCGGCGCGCCAACGACGTTGCCGCCCGTCGTCGGCCGCCCGATGCTGCCACCGGTGCTGGCGCTGCCGCCGACGGGGCGCGAGATCGTGCTGCCAGCGCCGCTGCTGCCACCGACCGGGCGCGAGATCGTGCCGCTGCTCGGGCGCGAGATCGTGCCGCCGGCGCTGCTCCCGCCACCGCTCGGGCGGGCGACGGTGCCCGCAGTGCTGCTGCTGCCACCGCCAACCGGGCGCGTGATCGAACCGCCACCCGATGTGTTCGCAGCACCGCCGTTCGGCCGCGTCGACCACGTCGACGTGCCCGCCCCGGAGGGCCGCGTCGGGCTCGGGCTGGCCGGCCGCCCGACCGGCGCCGAGGGCGTCGCGCTCGGCCGGCTGCCCGGGCCTTGGAGCGACGGCCGCTGGCTGGTCGGCGCGCTACCGGCCGAGGGACGCGAACTCGGGGCCTGCGGCTGGTAGCTCGGCCGCGACGGGGCCGGTGCGGGCGTCGACCGGCTGAAGCCGCCCGACGAACCGCTCATCCCCGGGCTGCTCCGGCTCGGCGCACTCGGCGCGCTTGGCGAACCCGGCGAGCTCTGGCCGCCGCGCTGGGCGGCGAGTGGCGCAGCGAGGGCCAGGAGCAAGGCGACGAACAGCGGGCGCGTCAGGTGGGCCATGGGGGTCAGGGGCGGCAGCGGCGCGGCCGCGTACGCAATTAAGATACCGAGCGCAGATCCGGTGCGGACGGTTTCGTCGGTTCGCCACAACGTCCCGTGCGGCCTTCCCTAGCGGCATACGGGCTGCGCACGTCCCACGATGGCCCCGGCGCAACGGCGCCCCGATTGTCCTGCGCCCGGGACAGGCTGCTGCGGGCGGTCGGGCCGTTGCCATGGCACCATGGCGGGATGCGGTTCGTCCTGTCCGTCTTCCTCCGCGGCCTCGTCGCCGTCCTGCCGCTGGCCCTCACCGGCTATCTGGCCTACGCGGCAGTGGTCGGCTGCGAGACGCTGCTGCGCAATCTCGTCCTGCTGTTCGTGCCCGCCGAGCGCTACGTGCCGGGCATGGGCTTCGCCACCTCGGTGCTGTTGCTGCTGCTGGCGGGCCTCGGCATGTACTCGTTCGTCGTCCGTGCCGCCTACCGGGCGCTCACCGGCGTCGTCGAGCGCATCCCGGTGGTCAAGTCGGTCTACGGCATGATCACCGACGTCATGCGGCTGTTCGGCAACAGCGAGAACAAGCCGTTCCGCCGGGTGGTGCTCGTGGCCGTGCGCGAAGGCGTCGAACAACTTGGCTTCCTGACCAAGGACGGCTTCGCGGATCACCCCGACGTCGGCGCCGACAAAGTGGCCGTGTACCTGCCGATGAGCTACCAGATCGGCGGCTTCACGATGATCGTGCCGAAGGACCGCGTCCGCGACGTCGCCATGACCCCGGAGGAGGCGCTGCGGTTCTGTGTCACCGCCGGCGTGACGAAGACGGCACGACCTTGACGCGGTCGCCGGGGAGTGGGGGCTGGACCTGCGCCGTCGATCCGTAAGATCTCGCGCCCGCATGCGGACCCCACTCGCCGCCGTCGTTCCCGCCCTCCTGGTCGCCGCCGTTCCCGCGCAGGACAAGCCGCGCGGCATGGACTACGGCCCGACGATGATGACCACCTTCGAGGGCGGCGGCGTGACCGGCACGACCGAAAAGGGCTTGGTGGTCAAGCTCGGCACCGACGGCGCGGTCGCCTTCGACACCGAGTTGCTGCGCGTCGCTGCGGCGTGGACCGACGGCTGGCTGCGCCTGCGCGGCACCGCGTACGACGGCGCGCACGGCCCGATGCCGTCGCTGCGCGGCAAGAAGGTGTTCGAGACGCGGCAGGCCCCGGGTTGGGCCAACGCCGGCGACCTCGCCGACCCGCGCGCCATCCCGCATGGTCCGCTGCCGCGCAGCTGGGGCCAGTACCGCGGCATGTGGCTGCACGGTGACACCGCGGTCGTCGGCTACCGCGTCGGCGACATGGACGTGCGCGAGGGCTACGGCTTCGAGGACGTCGGCGGCGTGCGCGCCGTCGTGCGCACGCTCGAACTCGGCCCGAGCAAGACGCTGCAGACGATGGTCGTGCTCGACGGCCCGGACGGCGCTGGCCCAGGCGCGCCGAACGCCGGCAATGTCGCGGTCGTGCAGTGGGAGCCGAAGGTCACCGACCTCGTCGAACTCGCTTCGTCGTCGACGACGTGGAATGCGCTCGGCATGGGCGCGCCGAGCGACGGCGACTATCTCGATCCGAAGAGCGGCTCGGGCGCGAAGGCCGCCTTCGTGCCGGGCTTCGCGCTCGCGCACGGCGCCAAGGCCCCGGCAGAGGGCGCGACGTGGACGCCCGCACAACTGGCGCTGCCGCGCCTGCACGACGGCCTCGCCGCGGCGAACGCCGACGACTGGCAGCGCAGCGTCTGGTTCGACAAGCGCAAGGTCGACGGTCAGGACACCGACGACGGCCGCTTCGTCGTCGACCTGCAGCGCGCGGTCGACGTCTCGCGCGTCTCGACCTACACGTGGCACGGCGCGTACCGCAGCATCCAGCAGTACGACCTCTATGCCAGCGCCGCCGACGCCGCGCCGGACGCCGCCGCCGCCGATCCGGCGGCCGCCGGCTGGACGCTGGTCGCCACCGTCGACTCGGCGCCGCTCGGCCAGGGCGACAAGCACGGCGTGTCGATCGCCAAGGACGGCGGCCTCGGTCGCCATCGCCACCTGCTGTTCGTGGTGCGCAGCGGCAGCGCGTTCTTCTCCGAGATCGACGTCTTCGCCGATCGCTTCCGCGCGTCGGTCGACACCGTCGGCCGGCCGCGTCAGCTGCTCGCCGCCGGCCTGCGCGGCGACGGCGCGGCGCTCGCCGTCGACGGCGGCCGCATCGTGATGAAGGTGCCGCCGCACACGGGCGCGCTGCGCCTGCAGGTCGTGCAGCTTGGCGGCGACGATGCCGCCCTCGCTGCGGCGACGCCGGTGCTGCAGCAGCTGCGCGCAGTGCCGCCGCTGCCGAGCACGCCCGCGCCGGCGCGCTGGACGCAGCCGGTCGTGACCAAGGGCGTCGTCGGCGAGGCCGACGGCGCCTTCGCCATCGACACCATCACGATCCCGTTCGAGAACCCGTACGGCTCGCGCATGCGCACCGGCGCGTTCGACTTCCTGCCCGACGGCCGCGCCGCGGTGTCGACTTGGAACGGCGACGTCTGGTTGGTGTCGGGCATCGACGACGACCTCGAGCAGCTCGAGTGGAAGCGCTTCGCCACCGGCTTGTTCGACCCGCTCGGCCTCAAGGTCGTCGACGGCGCGATCTACGTGCACGGCCGCGACGGCATCACGATCCTGCGCGACCAGAACGGCGACGGCGAGGCGGACGTCCACGAGTGCTTCAACAACCAGGTGTTCATCACGCCTGGCTTCCACGAGTTCGCCTTCGACCTGCAGACCGACGCCGCCGGCAACTTCTACTTCAGCAAGGGCGCGCCGGTGAACCCGGGCGGCCGTGGCTTCATGAAGATCGTGCCGCACCACGGCGCGATCCTGAAGGTCAGCAAGGACGGCTCGACGATCGAGACCGTCGCGACCGGCCTGCGCGCGCCGAACGGCATCGCGGTGTCGCCGGACGGCGTGATCACCTCGGGCGACAACGAAGGCACGTACATGCCGCGCTGCCGGCTCAACTGGATCAGCAAGCCCGGCTTCTACGCCGGCGTTGCGCCGTGCGCGCATCGCGATCCGGTGCCCGACCAGCCGGACCTGCCGCTGTGCTGGATGCCGATGGACGTCGACAACAGCAGCGGCGGCCAGGTGTGGGTGACCGGCAAGGGCTGGCCCGACCTGCAGGGCCGCCTGCTGCACCTGTCGTACGGCCAGTGCGCCGCGTACCTCGTGCTCAAGGAAGAGGTCGACGGCGTGATCCAAGGCGGCGTCGTGCGCCTGCCGGCGAGTTTCTCGTCGAGCTGCATGCGCGGTCGCTACGGCCCCGACGGCCAGCTGTACATCGTCGGCCTCCAGGGCTGGCAGACGAGCGCCGCCAAGGAAGGCGGCTTCCACCGCGTGCGCCGCACCACGCAGCCGCTCGGCCTGCCGACGGCGCTGCGCACCTGCGACAAGGGCGTCTACCTGACGTTCGCCGAGCCGCTCGATCCCGAGACCGCCGCCGACCCCGAGAGCTACGGCGTGCAGATCTGGGGCTACCTCTACTCGCCGAACTACGGCTCGCCGGAGCTGTCGCTGCTGAACCCCGAGCGCAAGGTCGAGCAGGGCAAGCAGAACCGCGACGAACTCAAGGTGACGGCGGCGACGCTGTCGCCGGACGGCAAGCAGGTGTTCCTGGCGATCGACGGCATGCAGACGTGCCACCAGATGAAGATCACGTGGGACGTCGACGCCAAGGACGGCCGCAACCTGCGCGGCGAACTGCACAACTCGATCCACAAGCTGTCGAAGGACCCAGGCTTCGGCAAGTGACAGGCGACGGAGACCGACGATGCAGAAGTGGTTGATGATGGGTGCGCTGTCGTGGGCGATCGCCGCGGCAGGCCTGACGTTCCCCGCACAGGATCCCGCGCCGGCGACGCAAGCGCGCGCGCCGGGCGCCAAGGTGACCTATGAGCGCCTCGGTCCCGCCGACGCCAAGAAGCAGGCGCACAGCCAACGCGCGCGCCTGCTCTCGCTCGCCGTCGAGCGCGGCGAGACGGCGAGCCCGTTCCTCGCGCCCGGCCTGTTCCGCGCCACCTACGCGGCGACATTGCACCTGCCGGCGCGCGAACGCTGCCGCTTCCGCGTCGAAGGCCGCGGCACGGTCAAGCTGACCGTCAACGGCGAGGTCGCGCTCGAGGGCACGCTGCGCCCCGGCAAGCCGCTGGAGACGGCGGACGGCAAGGCGGTCCGGCTCAAGAAGGGCGACAACGAGCTCGCGGTCGTGTTCGAGAGCACGGCGATGGGTGACGGCCAGTTCCGCCTGTCGTGGGCCGGCGCCGAGTTCGGCTTCGAGCCGATCGCGCCCGAGCGCTTGTCGTCGCCCATGGACGACGCCGATGTGCGCAATGGCGAGCAGTTGCAGCTCGGCCAGCAGCTGTGGGTCGAGCGCCGCTGCGCGCGCTGCCACGAGATGGACGAGAAGCGCGTTGGCGAGTCTGCCTTCGGCGAGCTCGACACCGTCGGGCCCGACCTGCGCCAGGCCGGCGCGCGCATGCACCAGGAATGGCTGGCCGAGTGGCTGCTCGATCCGCGCCGCTTCCGGCCCGATGCAACGATGCCCAAGCTGCCGCTGACGACGCAGGAAGCCGCCGACCTGGCGGCGTGGCTCGCTGGCATGGGCGGCCCGTCGCCGACGCCGGCCGCGCCCGCCGACCTCGATGCCAACGGCCGCGCGCGCTTCCGCCAGCTCGGTTGCGTCGCCTGCCACCTCGAGCCGGGCGCGAAGCACCCGGAAGGCCACGGCGGTCGCATCGACCTCGCGTTCGTGCCGCAGAAGTGGCACGGGGCGGCGCTCGCCGACTACATCCAGGATCCGGCGCGCAATCATCCCGACGTGCGGATGCCGGACCTGAAGGTGTCGCGCGACGATGCGACGCTGCTGGCCAACTGGCTGCTCGCTGTCGGCAGCAAGGACGGCATTGCGGCGCGCAAGGGCGACGCCGGCAACGGCAAGCGCCTCGCCGAGAAGCACGGCTGCGGCCTCTGCCACGGCCTCGACGTGCTGGTCGCCGATCGCCAATGGCCGCGGCTGCGCAGCCTCAAGGCCGAGCGCGGCTGCCTCGCCGACGACGCCAAGAAGTCCGGCGCGCCGGACCACGGCTTCGACGACGCCCAGCGCGCGGCGCTGCGCGCGTTCCTCGCTCACGCCGAGGAGGCGCCGTTCCGTCGCGCGCCGCTCGACTACGCCGACCGCCACCTGGCCAGCGCCAAGTGCACGCAGTGCCACGCGCTCGACGGCATGCCGTCGGCGTGGGCACGCTGGACCGAGCAGCAGAACGCCGCGACGCCGCTGCCCACGGACCAGGATCCGGTCGCGCAGGGCGTGCCCGGCCTGACGTGGGTCGGCGCCAAGCTGCAGCCGGGCTGGATGGAGCGCTTCGTGACCGGCCAGGAGAAGTCGCCGCGGCCGTGGCTCACCGCGCGGATGCCGGCGTTCGCCAAGCAGGGCGCGACGATCGTGCAGGGCCTCGCGCGCATGCACGGCTACGGCGCCGCCGACGAGCCGCCGACGCCGATGGACGCCAACGTCGCCGTGCATGGCGATCGCCTGCTCGCGCAGGGCACCGGCTTCGGCTGCGTGCAGTGCCACGCGCTCGGCGACAAGCCGGCGGTGCAGGTGTTCGAGCGCGAAGGCATCGAGCTGACGACGGCGCGCAAGCGCCTGCGCCACGAGTACTACACGCGCTGGCTCGCCGACCCGCCGCGCGTCGATGCCGATGCGCGCATGCCGAAGTACGCCGACCAGAAGGGCAAGACCGCGATCCTCGACGTGCTCGACGGCGACGCCGCCAAGCAGTTCGAGGCGATCTGGCAGCACCTCGGCACGCGCCTGCCGCGGTGAACGACGGCGCCCGGCTGCCGCGCCCCGACGCGCTGCTGCTCGATCTCGACGGCGTGCTCGCCGACATCGAGGGCCGGCGCGCGCTCGCGTCGGCCGACGACGTCGCCGCGCTGGCGGCGCTGCGGCCGCTCGCCGTGGTCACCAGCTGCCCGCTGCGCCTCGCCGAGTCGGTGCTGACGCGCCACGGCTTCCGCGCGCACGTGCAGGCGCTCGTCGTCGCCGAGGACGGCCCCGGCAAGCCCGATCCGTTCCCGGTGCGCCTCGCGCTGCAGCGGCTCGGCGCAGCGTCGGCGTGGATGCTCGGCGACAATCCGAGCGACGTCGCAGCGGCGGTCGCCGCCGGCGTCGTCGCGCTGGCGATCGCGCCGCGCGGC
>JBEITC010000316.1:0-4908 GCA_040375075.1 Planctomycetota bacterium
CGCGGCGGCTACGGTGGTGGCGGCGGCGGCGGTGGCCGCGGCGGCTACGGTGGTGACCGCGGCGGGCGTCGTGGCGGCGGTGGCCGCGACGACGGCGGCGGCGGCGGTGGCGGCGGCGACGAGTGGTAATGCGTCGCGCGCGGTTCTCCCGCGCTGCCTGATCCGCATGGCCGCTGCGTGACCCGCAGTTGGTCGTAGAGAGCGCCCGAGTCGGACTTCCAGTCCGCCGCGGGCGTTTTCGTTTTGTACCCTGCCGTGGCCGGTGAGCGTGGCAGGGCACTCGCACGCAGCTGGGTGCGCCATGCCAAGGCCATGGCTGCACGGTCACAAGAAAGCCGCAGCGGTCGCGCGTCGGTCGCGTCGTTCGCTTCGTCGGCGGCGCCAGCGCGATGCATGCCGGGCGGCACGATGCTTTGGCCGCCGAGATTCGGTTCGATCCGCGCCGACTTCAGAAAGTGGCGCTTGGTTCGGGGCGACGAACGCTCATGGTGCGGCTTTTGGGCGACGCCGACGTCGCTCCCGCTCGCGGCCGCATCACTCGCGCGGCCGCATCACTCGCGCGGCTGCATCACTTTCGCGGCAGCATCTCACTGTCGCGGCAGCATCCACGTCTCGGCCAGCAGCGCGAGGCTCATGGCCTTGGCGAGCAGGGTCAGGCCGCCAAGCAGCACGAAGCCGAGCGCGAAGCCCGCGCCGGCGGGGACCAGTTCCTTCGGATCGATCAGCGGCTTGCAGTCGTTCATGGCGGGCGCAGAGGCTAGCAAGCCCGGGCTTGCTTGCCAACGCCGGAGTCACCGGCCGGTGGCGCCGACCATGGCGTCGAGCGTGCGTTGGCTGACGGCGTGGTACCGGGGCCGCGCCTTCTGGTAGATGGCCTCGGCGCGCGCCTTGCCGCCCGGCTGCGCGAGCAGGGCTTCGTAGAGCGGTTTCAGGAACTTGCGGCGGCCGACGGTCATCAGGAAGAGCTCGAGCCGGCGATCGGCGGCGGTGTAGCCGTTGCGGATCGCGAGCTGCAGCCAGGCGCACAAGATCTCGCTGTTGCCGCTGCGGGTGAAGGCGAAGGCCGAATCGAGGTCGGCCATCCGGGTCGCGTCGGCCGTGCCCAGGCCGAGCAGGAACCGCAGCCACTGCTGCGTCACCCAACCGTCGGTCGCCAAGGTCGTCGCCGCGGCCCCGGCGCGCCACGCCGCCAGCTGCGCGTCGACGGCGGCGAACAGCGCGCTGGTCGTTTGCGGCGCATCCGCTGGCAGGCCCGTCCCTTCGATCCACTGCGCTACGTCGATGCCAGCTGCGGCTGCCGGATCGCGCGCCAGCAACTCGCGCTGCAGCCAGTCGACGAAGGTCGCCGTGGTCACGCTCTGGAAGGCATGCGCATCGAACCATCGACGCAGGAAGTCGTCGACGCGGTCGCGGCCGAAGGCCTGCTCGAGCCGCCGCAGGAACGCCGCGCCCTTCTGGTAGGGCACGCCCGTCATGCCGTCGTCGGGGTTGCGTCCGGCGAGGTCGATGTGCAGGCGCTGGTCGGCTTCCGGCAGCGCCTTCAGCTCGTCGGCGAGTTCCTGCATGCCGAGGCTCGTCTCCATCGCCGCGCGGTCGCGGCCGAAGACGCGTTCCATGATGCGCTGCTCGAGGTAGACGGTGAAGCCTTCGTTGAGCCAGAAGTCGCGCCACGTCGCGTTGGTCACCAGGTTGCCCGACCAGCTGTGCGCGAGTTCGTGCGCGATCAGCGACACCAGCGAGCGGTCGCCGGCCAGGATCGTCGGCGTCGCGAAGGTGAGGCACGGATTCTCCATCCCGCCGAACGGGAAGCTCGGCGGCAGCACCAGCACGTCGTAGCGGCCCCAGCGATAGGGGCCGAACAGCGACTCGCAGGACGAGACCATCGTCTCGGTGTCGGCGAGTTCGCTGGCGGCGAGTTCGAGCATCGACGGTTCGGCCCAGACGGCGCAGCGAGCGCTGAGCGGCCGCGAGGCGAGATCGCCGCACGCGAGCGCGATGAGGTAGGGGGGCACGGCCAGCGGCATGTCGAAGGCGACGGCGTCGCCGTCTTCCGTGCGCGTCATCGCGCTCATCACCGGCACGAGACCTTGCGGCGCGCGGATGCGGGCCTGCCAAGTGACCCGGACCGCCGGGCTGTCCTGCAGCGGGATCCAGCTGCGCGTCAGGATCGCTTGTCCTTGCGTGAACAGGAACGGCGCCTTGCCGCCATCCGTCTGCTCCGGAGCCAGCCACTGCATCGCCTCGGCGTCGGGCGACGTCGCGTAGTCGATGCGCACGGTCGCTGTGTCCGGTCGCAAGCGCACCGCGAGGCGGCGGCCGCGGATCGGGTCGGGCAGGCTCGCCAGGTCGATGGCCAGCGGCTTGCCGTTCTGGTCGCAGGCGCTGCGCACGTCGAGGCCGTCGGTGTCGAGCACGAGCGGCGCCGTCTCGTCGTGGCGCTCGAGGTGGTGCACGACGTGGCCGTGGGCGACCTTGGCGGCGAAGTCGAGCGTCAGGGCGAGTTCGAGGTGGCGCGAGCGAACTCGATGCGGTTCAGCGAATGAATGCAGGTCGGGCGCAGATTGCATGTCGGCAGCGATTGGGGCGGCGGCACACGCGGCGAGCAGCAGCAACAGCGAGCAGGGTGCGAGGCGCATGTGGCGCGTTGTAGCCACCACACCGGCAGTTCGTCACGCGGCGGCCTTCGCTCTGTGCCCACCGGCGCCCCGTCGCGTTGGGGTCCTGGCGCGGCGCGGCGAGATGTCGCGCGCTTGCAAACGCGCGCCGGGGGGGCTGGCACAGTTTCAGGATCGTGGTATCCCTTACCGAGTCGGGCGCATTCGCCCGTCGTCCCCATTCCTCGTTCCCAATCCAAATCATGCGCAAGATCCTCGCCCTCGCGTCCCTCGGTCTCCTCGCGGCCACGGCTTCGGCCCAGTGCGCCACGTACTCGGTTTCGGGCTCGGGCTCGGCCGGCGGTTCGCTGACGTTTGCGTTCAACGGCTCGGCCGCTGGCGCCTACGTCTTCGCGGTCATCGGCCAGACGGAAGGCTCGCTGCCGATCAACCTCGGCATGCTCGGCTCGCTCACGCTCGGCATCACCGACCCGCAGGCGATCCTGCCGATCGGCGTCGCCAACGCGCAGGGCGATGCGTCGCTCACACTGAGCATCCCGAGCAACGTCCCGAATCCGGGCTCGGCCAGCCTGAAGAGCCAGGGCGTGTCGCTCGGCGTCAGCGGCCTGCCCACGGGCGGTCCGGGCGGCGGCCCCGGCGGCGGCGGCC
Organism: Planctomycetota bacterium; assembly: GCA_040375075.1. Classification (GTDB taxonomy): domain Bacteria; phylum Planctomycetota; class UBA1135; order UBA1135; family UBA2386; genus UBA2386. Next base: position 3,264 of record JBEITC010000316.1, read on the forward strand.
CCGGCGGCGGCGGCATGCCGAACCTCGGCTTCAGCTGGTGCACGTCGAACGTCGTGTCGTTCACGCTCGGCGGCTGATTCCGCGCGGCCCGCATTCGCGGGGCGCACCTGACCAGCCGCAGTCCGGCCGACGCGCCGGGCTGCGGCTGGTTGCGTTGCGGGTGGCTGTGTGCGGTCGCGGTAGCTCGTCAGTGCTTGAGTTGCGCGCGCACCGGCGCCGCGAGTCCGGTCGCCGGCGCCGTGAAGCGGGCAGTCGCCACCGCGTTCCACAGCGAGCGCGCAACGAGGCGGTACTCGCCCGCCGGCAGTCCGGTGCTGCAGTCGAAGAGTCCGCGCTCACGGGCTGCGCCGGGGTAGTCCTCGAACACGACGCGGCCCTCGGCGTCGAGAACCTGCAGATGCAGCGGGCCATCGACGTTGAACAGGTTGTCGGCCGGCGCGAAGCCGATGGCGATCGGCACGCTGGCCGCCATCGCCGCCGGCACGACGATGGTCGTCGCTGGGTCGATCAACGCGATGTTGCGGCGCACCGGATCCATGCCCGAGCCGTGGACGAGCAGTTCGGCGTCGCCCGGCGGCACCGCCGCGAACTCGGCGACACCGAGCGCGTCCGTCGTCGCCGCCGCGAACTTGTCCGACGGCAGCGGTCGGACGACGACGCGCAGGCCGGCCCGTGCGGCCGGGCCCTGCAGGCGGATCGTGGCGCGCACTGCGGGCGCCAGCGTGACCACGCCGAGGTCGGTGCGATCGGCATCGTCACGCACGCGCACGACGGTGCCGCGGGCGCCGGCCCCCGGCACGATCCAGGTCAGCAGGTAGTCGCCGCCAGGCACCTTGCGCCAGACCACCGAGCCATCGCGTTGCAGGCCGCGTGACGACGGCCATGGCATGGCGAGCGGGCGCAGTTCGCACTCCGTGCCCACCGGCACGTTGCCGGCGGCGTCGAGCGCGCGTGCCGCGAGTTCGTGACGGTGTGCCGCCGGATCGACGACGAGGCGCAGGCCGGCTTCGCCCGCCGTGGCCGTGCCGACCGGCGCCGGCACGCAGTCGCCGGCGAACGCGCTCGCGACCGGGGCCGCGCCGAGTTCGTAGCGTTCGTGTGCGGCGAGGTCCTGGATCGTGAACCAGCCGTCGGCGTCGGTCGCGGCGCTGCGGTTGCGGAACTGCCGATGGACGGCGGCGCCAAGGCTGGGCGTGGCCAGCACGTTCCAACCGCCGAGCCCGCGGCCGTCGGGCCCGACCAGTTGGCCGCGCAGCGACGGCAGCTCGCGGGCCGTGAGCTCGCACTCCGGCGCGCCGTCGCCGACGCGCGCGTCGGCCGCGGCCACGACCTTGGGGACGAGCGTCAGGCCGGCGCCGCCGGACGCGCCGGCCATCACGCGCACGGTGACCGGGCCCGCCGGCAGCATGGGCGCCAGGAAGCGGCCATCCGCCGACGTGCGGAGCTCGCGTGCGACGAGCGGCGCCGTTGGCTCGTTGGTGCGCAGATCCGGGACCGTGACCTGCACCAGCGCGTCGCCGAGCGGCGTGCCGCCGGCCGTCACGACACGGCCGCGCAGGCTGTGGGGGACGCCGAGCTGCAGTCGGATCCGACCGCCGCCAGGGACGACCTCGGCGATCGCCGGCGCGGCGCCGGCGGCGGTGGC
>JBEITC010000442.1:0-3451 GCA_040375075.1 Planctomycetota bacterium
CAACACGGCGGCGAACACGGCGGCGGCAGCGACGCGCGCGAGCCACGCCACCGTCGCGAGGTCGAGCCCGAGGCCCGGCGCGATGCCGCCAGGCACGCGCGCGGCGAACTCCGGCGGCACGTCGCCGCACCAGCGCGCGACGCAGAAGCGCAGCGCGGTGTTCATCCACTGGAACGGCGGGAAGCCATGCGCCGGCACGGCCCACGGATCGGCCTGCGTCATCAGCGCGAGGCTGCCCGCCCACCAGCGCGCCCACGGCGCCGGATCGAAGCGGAACAGCGCGAACGCGAGCGCCAGGAAGCCCACGCCCCACGCCGCCGTCCACGCGACGGCGCGCCGGCGGCCGACGAGCCAGAACACCGGCACGAGCCAGACCATCGTCGGCTTGGTGACCAGCGAGAACGCCAGCAGCGCGCCGGACAGGCGGTCGCGGCCGCGCTCGGCGGCGACGAACGCGCCGACGGCGAGCGCGGTGTTGATGGCGTTGCCGCCGCCGCCGTGCGTGTCGCGCAGCACGAAGCGCGCGCCGAGCAGCACGGTCCCGAGCCACAGCCACTGCCAGCGCATCGTCGACTCGTCGGCTCGCGCCAGCGCCTGCGCGCGCGGCGCCAGCAGTTCGCGCAGCGCCAACGCCAGCGCCGCGAAGCTGGCGAGCTGCAGCAGCGCCCACGCGAGGCGCGCCGGGCGCTGGCCGAGCGTCGCGTCGACGAGGTGGAACGGCAGCGTCAGCAGCGCGAACGACGGCGGATACGGCGCGTGCAGCGGCGCGAGTTCCGCGGTCGGAGCGCTGCGCCACGGCCCGTACAGCTCTTCGCCGTGCAACGCGCGACGGCCGAACTCGAGGTGATCGAGCACGACGCCGCGCCAGGGCTTGCGGTCGGTGGCGCGGCCGGCGAGGAAGACCGCGAGCGCGATCCACACCACCCACCAGATGCGCTGCGCTGCCGTCCGCTGCATGGCGCGATGGTCCACGGCGGCCGATGCGGCACAAGCACAAGGGCCCGCTTGTCGCCGGGAGACGACGACGCGAAAGTGCGGCGATGAAGGCGATGCTGCTCGCGATGGCGTGCACGACCCTCGGCCTCGCCGGCGCGCCGGACCTGGCGCCGCCCGGCATGCGGCTCGTGCGCAACGAGGCCGTCGTCGACTGGCCGGACACGCTCGCCGCGGTGCGCTTCGTCGTCGCGCCGGCGCAATCGCCGACGCGCCGCCACGAACTCGTGCGCGGCGAGGCGTTTCCCGTGCCGCGCGGTCCGTTCGCGAACGCGCGCATCTTCGCCGTGCCGGCCGACGCCGGCGAACTGCCGACCGAACGCGACGCCTGGACGGCGACCGGTTGGCCGTCGGCGCCGCTGCCGGCGACGCTGCTGCACAGCGTGCCCGCGGCGAGCGCCATCCACCGCGTGCGCACCGACGTCGCGATCGACGGCATCGACGGCGCGACGATCCGCTGCCGCGCCGTGCGCAGGAGCCAGCTCGACCACGCCGGCAACCCGGCGGTCGTGCCCAGCGCGCTGGTGCCGGCGCTGGCGGCGCTGGCCGGCCTCGCGCTGCTGGTCCGCTTCGCGCGGCAACGCCGCGGAGCCACGCCGTGATCGTCACCGTGCTCGTCTACCTGCCCTGGCTCGCGGTCGACGTGCTGATGGAAACGCTGGTCGCGGCAGGCCTCGCGCCGGAAGGCGAGAGCCGCCGCTGCGCCCGCTTCGCCGCCGCCGCGGCGCTGACGACGCACGGGCTGGCCACCACGCTGCGCTGCGTCTGGCCGCACGATCCGATGACCGTCGAGCTGGCGTGGGCCGCCGTCGACTATGCGCTCTGGCGCGCGCTCGCCGGCGTGCCGGCGGGCCTCGCGCTGCGCTTGACGATCGGCACGAACTTCGCCGCCGCGGCCGCCGCGACGGTCTTGTGGTTCGCGCTGGCCTTCTGACGCACGCGCGTCAGCGCCCGCCGGCCTCGTCGCCCGCCGCGTCGGGCTGCCGCTCGCAACGGATGCGCTGGCCGTTCTGGTGCAGCACGAGCGCCGTCGCGGCGCCGCCCTCGGCGAGCTCGAACCCGATCCATGCGTCGACGACGCGGTAGCAGAACTCGCTCGGCGAACGCGCGTGCAGGCGGAGCTTGGGCTGGCCGGTCAGCTGCGCGAGCAGGCCGCGTTCGTCGCGCGTGACGCGCAGTTCGCCGACCATCGGCATGCGATAACGGCCACACAGCGCCGCCAACCGCTCGGCGGGCACGGCGACGGCGCGCTCGACCTTCGGCGGCTCCGCCGGCAGGCCGAACAGGCGCTGGAGCAGCCGCTCGCCGATCTGGTCGACGAGATCGCTGGTCGTGTTGGCGAGCACCACGACGGCGCGCTTGCTCGCCGGCGCGACGGCGACGAAGGCGCGGTAGCCGCCGGTGCCGCCGCTGTGCACGCGTGTGCTGCCGTCGCGCGCGATGTGCCAGCCGAGCCCGAGCGCGATGCCGCCTTGGCCGTCGTGGCGCTTCTGCATCGCGAGTTCGATCGCGGCGCGCAGGGTCTCGGGCGGCGCCCACTGCGCCTGCACGAACGCCAGCAGGTCGTCGACGTCGCTGCGCAGGCCGCCGGCGCCGGCCAGCGACGCGAGCCGCCATGGCTGTTCGTCGTCGCCGTCGACGGTGCGCGGCGGCGCGTCGGCCGGCAGTTCGCATCCCGTCGCCTGCAGCCCGAGCGGCGCGAGCACGCGTTCGCGCAGCAGCGCGTCGAAGCTCGCCGCGCCCAGCTTGTGCGCCAGCGCGCGGCCGAGCAGGCCGACGCCGAGGTTGGAGTAGACGTACTTCTCGCCGGGCGCGCGGCGCACGCGCGCATGCGCGATCGCAGCGAACAACCGCGCGTCGTCGAAGTGCGCGTAGGGATCGCGCGCGTCGCTGCCCTTCATGTCGGGCAGGCGCGGCAGCCCCGACGTGTGCGTCGCGAGGTGCCACAGCCGGATCGGCTGGTCTTCGAACTGCGGCAGCGTCGCGCCCGCGGGCAGCAAGCCTTGCGCCGGATCGTCGAGCGCGACGACGCCGCGCACCACCGCGTCGGCGAGCAGGACGCCGGTGAACACCTTGGTCACCGAGCCGATCTCGTAGCGCGTGCGACCCGTCGGCGCGGCGTCGCCGACGCGGCCGAAGCCGCGCACCAATCGGGTCTCGCCGTCGATCACGCCGACGACGACGCTGCCGGCGTAGCCTTCGTCGGCGAACGGCTGCGCGAACGCGGCGAGGGTCGCGGCGAGCTCGACCGGGGCCGCGGCCGGCGTCGGACCTTGGGCCGGCAGCACGGCGGCGAACGCAAGCGGCAGGCAGCAGACGACGACGGCACGCATGCGCGAGAGCCTAGCGACGCGCGCGGCGGCGACACGCCGTCACGCTGCTGGCGCGTGCCGGGCGGCGTGGCCTTCCGTGACGCAGGCTCCTAGGCACGTGCACGCCAGGTCGCTGCCCGCCTGCG
>JBEITC010000263.1:0-5718 GCA_040375075.1 Planctomycetota bacterium
GGCGTGCTCGTGCGCGACGCCCTGGGCCTCGACGAGCCGCCAGCCGAACGGCCAGCCCTTCTGCGCGGCGAGCGCCTTCGCGGTCACCCAGAGCGTGATCCCGCGCTGGTGCCGGCCGCTGCCTTGCGCCATCGCCTCGACGCTCGCGTCGAGCCACTCGTCGTGGCCATCGTCGCCGGTGCCGAGGTAGAGCGTCAGCGGCGCGGCGAGGTACGCGCGCATGCGATCCTCGCCCGCCAGTTCGGCCGGCAGGCCGCCGAAGCCGTAGCCGAACGGGGCCGCCGTCGTCGGCAGCAGCACCGAGCCCGGGTTGGCGGCGACGATGCTCTCGGCGCCGATGTCGGCGAACGCCGCGCAGCGGACGAGGAACTGCCCGCCGGCGGAGTGGCCGATGACGTAGAGCTTCGCCTGGGGCGCGCTCGCGCGCGCGCGCACGGCCGCGACCAGTTCGGGCAGGCGCGAGTACGTCCAGTCGGCGCGGGGCGCAGCGCTGCCGTCCTCGCGCAAGATGCCGCCGCGCTGGTACAGCCGGCTCGGGAAGCGCTCGGCGTCGAAGCGCGGCGCGACCACCAGCGCGTCGAACCGATCCCCCATCGGCGCGGCGTGGTCGCGGTACTCGTCGGCGTTGCGCAGCACGCCGTGCATCACCATCAAGAGGCGTCGACCGCTCCACTTCGCCGGCCGATGCACGAAGACGTCGAGTTCGACGGGGCCGGCCTGCACGCGCATCGTCGAGGCGCCGTCAGGGATCGCGGCGGGCGCCGGGGCCGTCTGTGCGGCGAGCGGCGGCAGGCAGAGGAGTGCTGCGACCAAGGAGCGGAGCGATGCCATGCCCGAGGCATAGCGCGCGCCAGGCGGGCGCGGGAGCGGGCGGTGGCGAAAGCGCCGCCCGCGGTTCCAGGTCGCGCGCCCCGGTGTTCGCGATCCCGGCTGGTTGCCGGGCCCGGCGTGGCCGCAGCGGCGGCCACCAGGGGCGACCCGAGAGCCCGAGGAGTGATCCCCTACCGGGCGCTCAGAACAGCCGGACTTCGGCGCCGCGGCTGGTCGCGATGCCCGAGGCGACGGCGGCGTCGAACACGAACCACTGGCTGTAGAGCGTCAGGCCGCTGAGCGCCGGGATCGCCGGCACGCCGACCTTCAGCGTGCCGTAGCCGGCGCCGGCGACGCCGGCCGCGCCGTTGAGCGGGATCGGCACGAGCGTCTCGCCCGTGCCGAGCGCGACGTTGACGTTGACGCCGGAGACCACCGTCGCGGCAGGAGCCATCGACAGCACGAACATCGCCAGCGCGCCGCCGCGGGCGTTGTGGACGCCGAGCTTGAAGTCGACGTTGCCGAGGTTGGCGGGGACTTCCGCCAGCGTGTTCGGGATGCGGCCGCCGGCGCCGGGCGAGCCGAGGCCGTACTGCGCGCCGCCCTCCGGCAGCACCTGGCTGCGCAGCGTCGGGCGCGTGAACGGCGCGAGACCCTGCGCGACGCGCGGATCGGTCAGGCCGTTCTGCACGAAGTTGATCAGGTCGTTGGCGGCCTGCTGCGGCACGTTGAGCGGCAGCAGCAGCGGGTCCTTGTTCTGCAGGTTGGGACCGCCACCGCCGAGGTAGAAGCCGAACACCTGCTGCAGCGAGGTGAACTGGCCGTTGTGCATGAACGACGTGCGCAAGCCGGCGTTGCGCAGGCTCGGCACCTTGAACTTGCCGCCATCGGTGGCGAGGCCGGTGACCGCCTGGCGGCCGTTGTCCTGCGCGATCGGGCGCAGGCCGAGGTTGCGGAACTGGCGGTCGCTGAACAGGCCGGGCGTGTGGCAGAGGTTGCAGCGGCCCGGGCCGTTGAACACGTCGAGGCCGTTCTGCTGCTGCGGCGTCAGCGCCGCCGGGTTGCCGGCGACGAACGCGTCGTACGGCGTCTGGTTGGGGATCAGCGTGCGCTGGTACGCGGCCAGCGCGAAGGCGATGCGCGCCGAGGTGATGTCGGTCGTGCCGAACGCCGCCTGGAACAGCTGCGGGTAGGTCGCGCCGCCGGACACCGCCACGGCCATGTCGGCCGGCAGGTTGGTGGCCAGCGCCATCGGCTGCGCGGTCGCGAGCATGGCGACGACCTGCGCGAGCGCGCGCGCGTCGTGCGCCATCTCGCCGTGGTCGAGCAGCGGGGCGAGCGCCTGGTTCTCCAGCGCGCCGCCGGACGGGATCAACGTGGCGCTGGTGTCCGGGTCGACGAAGTTCGTGCGCGCGCGGCCGTCCCAGAACAGCTCGGGGAACCACGCCGCCGTCAGCGGGCTCGGCGACGAGCGCTTGGTCACCTGCCGGTTGAAGCCGAACGCCGCGTCGGACAGGTAGAGGTTGTTGGCGTCGCTGCGGATCAGACCCGGCGAGCCGAAGCTGTCGTCGGGCGACGGCGTGACGCCGTCGAGTCCCGGGTTGGCCGCGCGGCGCAGGTCGCCACCGCCCTGGCGGAAGGTGTGGCAGGTGCCGCACGCGACGCGGTTGTTCGTCGACATCTGCTCGTCCCAGAAGAGCAGCTTGCCGAGCGTCGCCTTGGCGACCGTGGTCGGGTTCTGCGCCGGCACGGGCTGCGGCGGCAGCGGCAGGTTCTGCGCGGCGAGCGACGCCGCGATCACGGTGAACGAGAGTCCGGCCAATGCGTGGAGGTGCATGTTCGTCCTGGTGGAGTGGGACGCCCGGCCATGGGATCGAGCCATGTCGCGGCGGTGTCGCATCAACGTCCCGCGGCGGTCTGCTCACACAGGCATGCCGAGTTTCTCGAGAAGCCGCTGCCGACGGCGGAACAGGCTACCGCCGAGCGGTCCGCGCCGTGCGCGCGACGCCTCAGTTCGGGCGCCTGACGCCCAGGCGCAACTGCAGGAGGTCGGCGAACTGCTTGCCGACGTCGACGCCCGCGGCGCGCTGGTAACAACGCTTCGCGCCCTTGCCATCGCCGGCGCGCGCGAGCGCATCGCCGAGTCCCACCCACGCCGCCGCGTCCCACGGATCGGTCCGCACGAGGCCGCGGTACCCGGCGCGGGCAAGACTCCAGTCCCCGCGCAACAAGGCATCGAGCGCGGCGCGGAAGCGCTCCGGCCGCGCCCGCGCCGCCGCCGACCAGCGACGACGCCACAGCGCGACGGCCAGCCAGACGACCGAAGCGGCGGCGAAGCCCTGCAGACCGATGGCCAGCGCGCGCAGGGTGGCAGGCTCCGCGGCGAAGACGTAGCGCGCGAGCAACCACCCATCGAGCAGCGACCAGACGCCGAGCGTCAGCAGGCTGCCGACCCACGACCTGCCGGTGCGCAGATAGTGCCAAGCCGCCGTCTGGCCGCACGCGAAGGCGATCAGGTTGGGCAGGAAGGCGGCGAAGTACACGCTTCGAGAGCCTACGGGGCAGGATGCCCGGCGACCACAAGCGCGGCGTCAGCCCGCCGGGTAGGCTGCGCGCCGCTGCATGCCGTTCCCTGGCCGCCTGTACCTCCTGTTCACGCCGTCGCTCTGCAAGGGCGATCCGTGGATGACGCTCTCCGGCGCGATCTCCGGCGGCGTCGACCTCGTGCAATGGCGCAGCAAGGAGTCCGACCCGAGCGGCTACCTGCGCTGCCGGGAACTCTGCCGCCGTCGCGGCGTGCCGCTGATCGTCAACGACGACGTGATGCTGGCGGTGCGCTCGCGCGCGCAAGGAGCGCACGTCGGACAGGGCGACCTGCCGGCCGAGGCCGCGCGCAAGCTGCTGTTCGAGCAATCGCTCGGCATCAGCACGCACGAGCCGAAGCAGATCGTCGACGCGGCCGCGGCCGGCGCTGACTACGTCGGCTTCGGCCCATGCTTCCCGACGGCGACCAAGGGCTACGAGCACGGCAAGTCGCCGGACCAGATCGAGGCGGCGGTGCGGCAGGCGGCGGCGCTCGGGCTGCCGCTGTTCGCGGTCGGCGGCATCACCCCCGAACGGCTCCTGCCGCTGCGCACGCTCGGCGTCGATCGCATCGCCGTCAGCGGCGCGATCCTCGGCGCCGACGATCCGCGCGCCGCGGCACAGGCGCTGCGGCGGCTGCTCTGAAGTCGCCTGACGGCGATCGTCAGGTCAGCAGCATCGCGTCGCCGAACGAGTAGAAGCGGTAGCCGCGCGCGACGGCGTCGCGATAGACGGCGAGGATCTCTTCGCGGCCGGCGAACGCGGCGACCAGCATCAGCAGCGTCGACTGCGGCAGATGGAAGTTGGTGAACAGCGCGTCGACGACGCGGAACGGCTTGCCCGGGTGCAGGAAGATGTCCGATTCGCCGCTGCCGGCGACCACGCTGCCCTGGCCGTCGGCGCAGGTCTCCAGCGTGCGGCAGCTCGTCGTGCCGACGGCGACGACGCGACCGCCGCGCGCGCGCGTCGCCGCGATCGCCGCCGCGGTCGCCGCCGGCAGTTCGTAGACCTCGCGGTGCATGCGGTGCTCCTCGACCGTCGTCGCGCGGATCGGCGCGAACGTGCCCTCGCCGACGTGCAGCGTCACGAACGCGGTCTGCACCCCCATCACCGCGAGCCGCTGCAGCAGGTCCGGCGTGAAGTGCAGGCCCGCCGTCGGCGCGGCGATCGCGCCCGGCACGCGCGCGAAGACCGTCTGGTAGCGCGCGCGATCCCCGGCGACGTCTTCCTGGCCGTCGCGGTCGATGTACGGCGGCAGCGGCGCCCGGCCGCAGCGCTCGAGCGCCTCGGCGACGGTTCCCACCTCGGCGCGTAGGCCGACGCGCCAGCGGCCGGCGCCCAGCGACTCCAGCAGTTCGAGCGCGATCGCGCCCGCTTCCATCGGCAGCCGGTCGCCGGCGCGCAGCTTCTTGCTCGGCTTGACGAAGGCCTCGCCGACGTCGCCGTCGACACGGACGAGCAGGCATTCGACGGCCCCGCCGGTGGCGCGCCGGCCACGCAGGCGCCAGGGCATCACCTTGGTGTCGTTGAGCACGAGCAGGTCGCCCGGACGCAGGAAGCGCGGCAGGTCGAAGACCTGCGCGTGGTCGTCGCGACGGGTCGCGCGATCGTGGACGAACAGGCGCGCGCTGTCGCGCGGCTCGGCGGCGCGCGTCGCGATCGAAGCGGCCGGCAACTGGAAGTCGAAGTCGGAGACCTGCAAGGCCGGCGGGTCATACCCGACGGACGCGTTCGACGGCAGGCGCGGCTTGTGGCGCGCCGCGTCGCCGCCGACGATGGCGGACGTGCTGCCTCGTCACCTGTCGCTGCCCGTCGTCGCGCTGTTGGCCGCGTGTGGCGGTGGCGGCACCGCGAGCGACCCGGTCGCCGGCGCCGTCGCCACCGAGCTGCTCGCCTGCCGCGCGCGCGTCGACCTGCCGGGCGCGTTCGCGGAGGTGGCCCGCCGCGACGGTCGCAATCTCGGCCTCGACCGGTTGCCCGACCGCGCCGGCGTCGAGCGGTCCGCGCGCGTCGGCCCCGACGGCGACGCCGTCGTGTTGGTGCGCGAGACGGACGTCGGCGACGCCGGCAGCCGCGACGTGCGCGTCGCGTCCCTGTCGAACGCGTTCGGCGAACGCGCGCTCGTCGCGCGCGCCGGCCGCGACGACGGCGCCTGCTGGTCGCCGACCGGTGACCGCGTGCTGTTCGCCAGCGACCGGAACGGCGTCGAAGGCCTGTGGACGATTCCGGCCGCGGGCGGCGACGCCACGGCGTTCACGGCGACGCCCACGGGCTTCGCCGACATCGAACCCGACTGGCACGGCGCCACGGGCCGCGTCACGTGGA
>JBEITC010000409.1:0-3751 GCA_040375075.1 Planctomycetota bacterium
GCCTCCCCTCAGTCGCGCCGCTGATCGTTGCCCGCTGATCGTTGTCCTCTGGCGCGCCCCGGCGCGCCGCCAGACTGCCCCCCTCCGACGGGGCGCCCCCGGCTGGTCGCTCCGGCTGGTCTCTCCGGCTGGTCTCTCCGACTGGTCTCTCCGACTGGTCGCTCCGGCTGGGTCGCTCCGGCTGGGTCGCCCCAACTGGCCCCCGCACCAACTGGGCCCCCGCGTGCGTGGCGCGCCAAGATGGCAGCAGCCCGAGCCCCGGCCCCTGCCTTCCTGGCAGCCCGCTGGCATACGACGCCCCCCTTCGGGCCCCAGCCTTGGACCTAACCGCTTGCCACGCGAAGACTTGCCCACCCACCACTGCGGCGGCACGGGCGTTGCTTGCCGCGCGCGCCCCTACGAGGGCCCCGTTCCGCCCGCATGCACCAGAGCTTCCGCGTCCTGCTGGTCGAAGACGACGACTCGCTGAGGTCCTGCCTCAGCGAGTTCTTGTCGTGCCAGGGCTGGGACGTGGCGGCGACGGCCTTCGCGCAGGACGCCCTGCAGTTCGCCCGCCAGCAGCGCTTCGACTTCTCGCTGCTCGACTTCCACCTGCCGGGCACGACCGGCCTGCAGCTGTTCCAGCAGCTCGCCGCCGTCCGGCCGCTGCCGGCGATCCTGATGTCGGGCCTCGCCTCGGCCGAGGAAGCCGCCGCCGCGCAGCACGCCGGCTTCTTCGCCTTCCTGCGCAAGCCGCTCGACCTCGGTCGCCTGCGCAGCTCGCTGCACCTCCTCATCCAGACGCACTTCGGCGGACCGCTGGCGCTGCACCTCCCCGCGCGCCGGCTGCCGCCGCAGCTTCCTCCCCCGCCGTCGCGCCCGAGCCGCTGATCACGACAGGTGATCCCCACAGGTCATCACGACCGGCCGCGACGCCTCCCCATCCCAACCCCCACGATCGAGAGACTGAGATCCATGTCGAAGACCAAGAGCATGACCGTGACCCCCCTCGGTGACCGCGTCCTCGTCAAGCGCGTCGCCGCCGACGACAAGACCAAGGGCGGCATCATCCTGCCCGACACCGCCAAGGAGAAGCCGCGCGAAGGCGTCGTCGTCTCGGTCGGCAACGGCAAGCTGCTGGACAACGGCTCGCGCCAGGCGGTCTCGGTCAAGAAGAACGACCGCGTGCTGTTCTCGTCGTACGCCGGCTCGGAGATCAAGCTCGACGGCGAGGAGCTGCTGATCCTCGGCGAGGACGAGATCCTCGCGATCATCGAGAACTGATCGCTGCCCACCCACCCCCGAACACCCCACACCTGAGCATCCCCATGGCAGTCAAGAAGATCGCGTACGACCAGGAAGCCCGCGAGCGCATGCGCGACGGCGTCAAGCAGCTCGCCCGCGCCGTCAAGGTCACGCTCGGCCCGCGCGGCCGCAACGTCATCATCGAGAAGTCGTTCGGCAGCCCGACGGTCACCAAGGACGGCGTCACCGTCGCGAAGGAGATCGAGCTGGCCGGCAAGTACGAGAACCTCGGCGCGCAGCTCGTCAAGGAAGTCGCGTCGAAGACGTCCGACGTCGCCGGTGACGGCACGACGACGGCCACGGTCCTCGCCGAGGCCATCTTCGAGGAAGGCATCAAGAACGTCACCGCCGGCGCCAACCCGGTCGCCATCAAGCGCGGCATCGAGAAGGCGGTCGCCAAGATCGTCGAGTCGATCAAGAAGGTGAAGATCGACGTCAAGGGCAAGAAGGAGATCGCCCAGGTCGGCTCGATCGCCGCCAACAACGACGAGGAGATCGGCAACATCCTCGCGGACGCGATGGAGCGCGTCGGCAAGGACGGCGTCATCACGGTCGAAGAGGGCAAGAGCCTCGTGACCGAGGTGAAGTGGGTCGAAGGCATGCAGTTCGACAAGGGCTACCTGTCGCCGCACTTCGTCACCAACCAGGAGAAGATGGAGGCGGTCCTCGAGAACCCCTTCATCCTCGTCAACGAGAAGAAGATCTCGTCGATCAAGGACATGCTGCCGCTGCTCGAGAAGATCGCGCAGAGCGGCCGTCCGCTGCTGATCGTCGCCGAGGACATCGAGGGCGAGGCGCTGGCGACGCTGGTCGTCAACAAGCTGCGCGGCGTCTTCAAGTGCTGCGCCGTCAAGGCGCCGGGCTTCGGCGATCGCCGCAAGGCGATGCTCGAGGACCTCGCGATCGTGACCGGCGGCAAGGCCATCTTCGAGGACCTCGGCATCAACCTGGAGTCGGTCACCACGGCCGAGCTGGGCAGCGCCAAGAAGGTCGTCGTCGGCAAGGACGACTGCACCATCATCGAGGGCGCCGGCAAGGCGAAGGACTGCCAGGCCCGCATGGAGCAGATCCGCGCCGAGATCTCGCGCACGACGTCGGACTACGACCGTGAGAAGCTGCAGGAGCGGCTGGCGAAGATCGCCGGCGGCGTCGCGCAGATCATGGTCGGCGCTGCGACCGAGGCCGAGATGAAGGAGAAGAAGGCCCGCGTCGAGGACGCGCTGCACGCCACGCGCGCGGCCGTCGCCGAGGGCATCGTCGCGGGCGGCGGCGTCGCGCTGGTGCGCGCCGCCAAGGCGCTGGACGGCCTCGACCTGAAGGGCGACGAGCGCATCGGCTGCGACATCGTGCGTCGCGCCGTCGAGGCGCCGATGCGCCAGATCGCGGCGAACGCCGGCGTCGACGGCTCGATCGTCATCCAGACGGTCCGCGCCAACAAGAGCGAGACGTTCGGCTACAACGCCGCGACCGACACGTACGAGGACATGGTGAAGGCCGGCGTCGTCGACCCGGCGAAGGTCACCTGCGCCGCGCTGCAGAACGCCGCGTCGGTCTCGACCCTGCTGCTGACGACCGAGGCGCTGATCACCACCGTGCCCGAGAAGAAGGCGGCCGGCGGCGGCGGCCACGACCACGACCACGGCGGCATGGGTGGCATGGGCGGCATGGGTGGCATGGGCGGCATGGACTTCTGAGCCACGCCCGCGCGACGCCGGCCCCGCGCCGGCGACCGCCAGCACGACGGCCCGTCGGCGCCCCGCGCGCCGGCGGGCCGCTGTGCTTCCCGGCGAGCGCTTCCCGGCGACGCGTCGCGAGGAGCTTGCGCCGCAACGCCGCGCGCCGGACCGGTTCGTGGCGGCGCGGCCGCGAAGCGGCGCGCCGGGCGGCGTGGCCTCCCGCGGCGCAGCCTCCTAGCATCCGCGCATGCACGAGCCCGCTCGCTCCGCCGCGGAACGTCCGCTGGTCGCGGCCTTCCTGTGCGGCTGCGCGGCGATCCTCGGGCTCGTCGCCGCGACGCTGCTCGTCGTGCTGCTGCTGATGGCCGCGTGCGGCGCCGTGGCCGACTGGCCGGCCTACGCCGGCATCGCTGCGCTGCTGGCGGTGGCGGCTGGGCTGCGCGCGCTGTCGCGCGTCTGCGAGCAGGAGCGCGTGTGAGCGAGCCGTTCGCCTGCCGGCCCGGCTGCGGCGCCTGCTGCATCGCGCCGTCGATCGCGACGCCGTTCTTCGGCATGCCGCACGGCAAGCGCGCCGGCGAACGCTGCGCGCACCTCGACGCGCACAACCGCTGCCTCTTGTTCGGCAAGCCCGAGCGGCCGCGCTTCTGCGGCGACCTGCGCGCCGAGCCGTCGATGTGCGGCAGCAGCGACGCCGAGGCGCTGGCGATCCTGACGGCGATGGAGCGCGCGACGAAGCCGTAGCGCGCGCCGCGCCGCGCTCAGCCAGCCGGCGGCGCCGGCCGGTCCAGGCC
>JBEITC010000078.1:0-11167 GCA_040375075.1 Planctomycetota bacterium
CAGCTGCCGCAGCGCTGGCGCCGTCGCACGCTCGTCGCGCTGGACCAGTTCGCGCAGCGCGATGTCGCGCACGGCGCCGTTGCGGTCCTGCAGCGCTTCGACGAGCCGATCCGCCGCGACGTCGCGCAGGCCGTGGACCGGCGGCACGATCGCAGTTGCCGCCGCGTTGCTGCTTGCCTGCGAACGGTCGTTGGCCGCGGGCGCGCCGGCCACGCGCTTCTCGCCGGTCGGCGCGATGCGCCAGATGCGGCCGAGCCCCACCGGCTGCGCGAGCTTGCGCTGCTCGATCTGCGTGCGCAGCCAGCTGGTGACGAAGTTCTTGTGCTGGATGACGCCGCGGTACATGTCGACGACGTACAGCGCGCCATCGAGCCCCGTCGTCAGGTGCACCGGCCGGAAGCGCTCGTCGGTCGACGCGAGGAACTCGTCGCGCTCGGCCTCGTAGAGATTGGCGCCGTGCAGCTGGCCGTCGTGGTCGTGCAGCCGCACGCGGCGCACGACGTTGCCGGCGGGCTCGCAGACGAACACGTCGCCGTCGCATCCGGGCAGCAGGCCGCCGCGGTAGACGTGCGGCGAGCAGACGGCCGTGTGGATCGCCAGCTTGTGGTCGACGAGGCGACCGGGCTGGTAGCCGCGGTTGACGCCCGGCGTGATGTGCGCCGGCCAGACCGAGCGGTCGGCGACGACGCGATGGTTGTGCTGCGGCAGGCCGCCGGTGGCGCGCGCCAGCGGCCCGTAGCGACCGGGCACGAGGTCGCAGCGCAACCAGTCCTCGTTGTAGTTGAAGTAGAGCCGGCCGCGGTCGTCGTGCGCGATGCCCCACTGGCCGCCGCCAGCGCCCGGCTCGACGACGAAGCCGGCCTTGGTCCAGCGCACCATGCGCGCGTCGTTGGCGAGGTGGATGCGGTGGTCGAAGCTCCACAACAGGCCGTTGCCCGAGTGCTCGGGGTTGTCGAGGCCGGCCTCGAAGCCGCCCATCACGACCGTGCGGCCGTCGGCCACGCCGTCGCCGTCGGCGTCGGGCAGCCACAGCAGCTCGGGCGGGCTGACCACCAGCGCGCCGCCGCGCAGCGGCAGCACGGCGCGCGGCAGCACGAGCCCGTCGGCGAAGACCTTCGACGCCTCGGCGACGCCGTCGCCGTCGTCGTCGTGCAGCACGACGATGCGGCCGGTCGGCGCGCTCTCGCCGGTCGCCTCGAGGTCGTTCATGTAGCTGCGCATCTCGACGATCCACAAGCGACCGTGCGCGTCGACCTGCGCGGCGACCGGATCGGCGACGAACGGTTCGCTGGCGAACAACTGCACCGTGAAGCCGGCGGGCACGCGCAGCGTCGCCAACTCGTCGGCCGACGACTTGGGTGCGGCGTCCGGCACGGCGAGGTCGGCGGGCAGCGGCGCCTGCGCTTCCCCCGGTCGGTCGCCCTTCTGCGCCAGCAACGGCGCGCAGCACAGACCCACGGCGAGCAGTCGGGCGAGCGTCATGGCCGCCCTCCGTACGACCTGCCGCCCCGCCTGCCAATGGCCCCCGCCGAAAGCAGTTGCGACCATGTCGGGCGAAACGCCCGACGTTTCAAGCCGAGCGCAGATCGAGCCGATCCCATGGGCACGCCGGAGCCACCCCCGGCGCCCACCGACCACCGAGACCCCGACGACGAGCGATGGCCAAGATCCCCGACAAGCAGGGCGTGTTCTTCGAACTGGACGGCGTGCTGATGGAGCGCGCACAGCTGCGCGCGGACGGGTCGATCCCGTTCCTGCCCGGCGCGCTGGAGGCGCTCGGCCGCATCGACCCGGACAGCTTCAAGCTGTTCGTGGCGACGAGCCGCCAGGACATCGCCTTCGGCGAGGTGAAGGAGAAGGACTTCACGCGCTTCTGCGAAGCGTTCCTCCAGCGCATGCAGGACGAGCGCATCCCGATCACCAAGATCTACTCGTGCCCCTACCACCCCAAGGGCAAGGGCCGCTTCCGCCGCGAGAGCGTGTTCCGCAAGCCGGGACCGGGCATCTTCAAGATGGCGCAGCAGGAGTTCGACCTGAACCTCAACCGCTGCTGGATGATCGGCCACACCACGGCGGACGTGCTCGCGGCCCAGCGCGCCGAGGTCGGCACCATCCTGGTGCGCACCGGCAAGGGCGGCCAGGACGGCGAGTTCACCGTCGAGCCGCACTTCCTCGAGGACAGCTTCGTCGACGCGGTCGCGCGCGTGAAGCAGTTCGAGCTGGCGCTGCGCTGCTGAGCGCGCGCCGCGCGACGCGGCCACCGCATCGCCGGCGGCCGCGCGCCCGCGCGCTCAAGCCATGAGCGCCGCGACGCCCGGGAGCGTCTTGCCCTCGAGCAGTTCGAGCGACGCGCCGCCGCCGGTCGACACGTGCGACAGCTGGCCCGTCACGCCGGTCTTCTCGGCCGCCGCGACCGAGTCGCCGCCACCGACGACGGTGAACGCGCCCGAGCTGGCGACCGCCTTGGCCACCGCCTCGGTGCCCTTGCAGAACGCGTCCATCTCGAACACGCCCATCGGCCCGTTCCACACCACCGTCTTGGCAGAGCGCAGCGCCGCGACGTACTCGGCGACGGTGCGCGGGCCGATGTCGAGGCCCATCAGGCCGTCGGGGATGCGGTCGTGCACGCTCGCCGGGCTGTCGGCCTTGAACTCCGCGGCGCAGACGTGGTCGACCGGCAGCAGGATGCGCTTGCCGGCCGCCTTGGCCTGCGCGAGCACCTTGCCGGCGGCCTCGACGAGGTCGCGCTCGACCAGCGACGTGCCGACCGGCAGGCCCTGCTGCACGAGGAACGTGTACGCCATCGCGCCGCCGACGATCAGCGTGTCGACCTTCGGCAGCAGGTTCTCGATGACGGGCAGCTTGTCGCTGACCTTGGCGCCGCCGAGGATCGCGACGAACGGCCGCGCCGGGCTGTGCAGCACCTTGGCGAACGCGTCGAGCTCCTGCTGCATCAGGAAGCCGGCCGCGCACGGCATGCCGACGAGGCCGCTGACCGAACTGTGCGCGCGGTGCGCCGTGCCGAAGGCGTCGTTGACGTAGACGTCGCCGAGCGTGCGCAGGCTCGCGCGGAAGGCGTCGATCGCCGCCGGCTCGGCCTTGCGGCTCGTCGTCGTGCCGTCCTTCTCCTTGACCTTCACCTTGCCTTCCTCGGCGAGGTGGAAGCGCACGTTCTCCAGCAGCACGACGCTGCCCGGCGCCAGCCTGCCCGGCGCGCAGGCGGCTTCGACGGCGGGTCCGACGCAGTCGTCGAGGAAGGTCACCGGCCGACCCAACAGCCGCTGCAGCTCGGCCGCGACCGGGCGCAGCGAGAACTTCTCGACCCGCTGGCCGTCCGGCCGGCCGAGGTGCGACATCAGCACGAGCGCAGCGCCCTGTTCGAGCGCGAAGCGGATCGTCGGCAGCGCGGCGACGATGCGCTGGTTGTTGGTGATCGCGAGCGTCGACTTGTCCTGCGGGACGTTGAAGTCGACGCGCATCAGCACGCGCTTGCCGGCGAGCGGCAGGTCGCGCAGGGTCTTGAAGCCGGCCATCGCGCGCTCCTCAGAGGCCCTTGGCGATCTTCTGGGTCAGCTCGACGACGCGGTTGCTGTAGCCCCACTCGTTGTCGTACCAGCTGACCAGCTTGAAGAAGTTCTTGTTGAGCTCGATCGAGCTGCCGGCGTCGAAGATCGACGACGCCTTGCAGTGGATGAAGTCCGACGACACGACCTCCTCCTCGGTGTAGTCGAGGATGCCCTTCATGTACGTCTCGGAGGCGCGCTTGATCGCCTGCTTGATCTCCTCGAGCGACGTGTCCTTCGCCGTCTTGAACGTCAGGTCGACGACCGAGACCGTCGGCGTCGGCACGCGGAAGGCCATGCCGGTCAGCTTGCCCTTGACCTCGGGCAGCACCAGCGCCACCGCCTTCGCGGCACCCGTCGTCGACGGGATGATGTTCTGCGCCGCCGTGCGACCGCCCTTCCAGTCCTTCTTGCTCGGGCCGTCGACCGTCTTCTGCGTCGCCGTGTAGGCGTGCACCGTGGTCATCAGGCCCTCGGTCAGGCCGAAGCCCTCCTTGAGGATGACGTGGACCAGCGGCGCGAGGCAGTTGGTCGTGCACGACGCGTTGCTGATGATCGAGTGCTTGGCGAGGTCGAGCTTGTCGTCGTTGACGCCGAGCACGACCGTGATGTCCTCGCCCTTGGCCGGCGCGGTGATCACGACCTTCTTCGCGCCCGCCTGCAGGTGGCCCTTGGCCTTCTCCGCCTCGGTGAACAGGCCGGTCGACTCGATGACCACCTGCACGCCCATCTTGGCCCACGGCAGCTCGGCCGGGGTCTTGGCGCTGACGACGGCGATCTCCTTGCCGTTGACGACCAGCACGTCGTCCTCGGCCTTGTCCGGCGACGACTTCTTCGACGACACGGTGCCCTGGAAACGGCCCTGGATCGAGTCGAACTTCAACAGGTAGGCGAGGTTGTCGGCCGGCACGATGTCGCCGACGGCGACGACGTCGAGCTCCGTGCCGAGCAGGCCCTGCTCGACGAGGGCGCGGAAGACGAGGCGACCGATGCGACCGAAACCGTTGATGGCGACCCGGATGGCCATGACGAGCTATTCTCCTTGAGTGTTGGGCTGCGCGGACGTTTGGGCCGAGCAGTCTAGCGACGCCTCCCCCCCGGCCAATGGACAGTTTCCTCCGCCTGCTCGACGGCACCGTGCGCTGCCTGTGCCGCTTCGAGAACGTCGGCTCGGAACGGCCCGTGCTAGCGGCGGTTTCGGGCGGCGTCGACAGCACCATGCTGCTGCTGACGCTGGCGCGACTGCGCGACGAAGGCCGCTTGCCTGGGCCGCTGCGCGCGGTCCACGTCGACCATGCCTTGCGGCCCGACAGCCGCGCCAACGCCGACCATGTCGTCGCGCTGTGCGACCGCCTCGACGTGCCGATCGCCGTGCGCCGCCTGCCGGACTGGCCTGGTCGCGCAAGCGAGGACGCGCTGCGGCAGGCCCGCTACGACGCGCTGCTCGGCGTCGCCCGCGAGGCGAACGCCGGCCTGCTGCTGACCGGGCATCATGCCGACGACAACCTGGAGACCGTGCTCTTCCGCATGCTGCGCGGCACCGGTCCGCGCGGCCTCGCCGGCATTCCCGAGGCGCGCTGGCTCGGCACGGGCGAGGGCCGCGTGTTGCTGGTGCGGCCGTTCCTGCGCTGCCGCCGCAGCACGCTCGAACGCGTGCTGCGCGACCTCGGCGAGACGGCGTACGAGGACAGCACCAATCTCGACGTCGGCTACGCGCGCAACGAGTTGCGCCTCGAGACCATTCCCGAGCTGCGCCGCACGCTCGGCCTCGGCCTCGACGTCGCGCTGATGACCGTCGCCAGTGCCGCGCGCGCCGCCAACGAGATCGTCGAAGCGCAGGGCCGCCGCATCGTCAGCCAGCGCGCCCGCAACAAGGCGGCGTGGCGCTTCGAGCTGGACCTGCGCGGTCTCGCCGCCGACGACGCGCCGTTCGTCCAGGACGCCCTGCGTCAGGCGCACGAATCGCTGCACGCCGACGGCGCGACGCCATCGGCGGCATGGCTCGAGCGCGCCATGGCGCTGCTGCGCGCCGCCGACGGCACGCGGCTCGCTGGCCGCGGCGGACTGCTCGTCGAACGCACGCGCGACGGCCTGCTGCTCGCCGATCCGGCGCGTGCCGTCGCGCCGCCGACGACGCCGATCGGCTTCGCCTGGGACGCCGGCCCGCAGCGCTTTGGCGCGACCGAGTGGACGCTGGAGGCCTTCGAGCATCCGCTGCCGCCGCTGGCGCCGTCGCCACGCGAAGCGGGGCGCCTGCGCGCGCTGCTCGATCCGCGCGCCGCGCCGCTGCCGTGGCGCCTGCGCACGCGGCGCGCCGGCGACCGCTTCCATCCGCTCGGCGCCACCTACGACACGGAGTTGCGCCGCTTCCTGCAGGGCCGCCACGTGCCGCGCTTCGACCGCGACCGCCTGCCGCTGCTCGTCGACGGCGACGACCGCGTGCTGTGGATCCCAGGCGTCGAGATCAGCGACGCCGTGCGCTTGCAGCTGAACACCCGCCGCTGCGTCGAAGTCGTCGCCCGCTGCGGTTGAGACGCGCTTCGCCCATGGCATCGGCGGTTCGGCGCGCGCGACGGCATCGCCAGCCGCTGTAGCCACCCTCTGCGCCGCAACTTGTGGCAAATCTCTCCATGAGGCAAATGTGCGCGACCGCCGCCCGGAGCTGGATCGATTCGCTATTTTTCCGCACCGCTGTCCTGGGAGCCAATCTCGCGCGAGCGCAGCGCTCGCCTCTTCAGGCCGGCAACTCAACGCACCAAGGAACTGACTTCCATGCGACTGCTCTCCTCTACTCTCGCCTCGTCCCTGTTGCTCGCGCCGGCGCTGATGGCGCAGGTCCGCCCGCCCGAGGTGGAACCCAACGACACGTTCCCCCAAGCGAACATCCTCGCGCTCGGCACCGAACTCCAGGCGAGCATGGCCACCGGCACCGACGTCGACTGGTACACGTTCACGGTCGCGACCCCCGGCCGCGTGCGCCTCCACACCAACGGACTCGACACGCGCATTTCGCTGTACGACGCCGCGACGTTCGCCCTCCTCGGGCTCGACGACGACGGCCGCACCTCGACGAACGCGTTCGCCAGCGAGCTGTTCCTGAACCTCCAGGCCGGCGCCTACGCGGTGAAGGTCGAGCCGTACAGCGCGACGACCTCGGGCAACTACTCGATCGAGTACGCCGTGCTGCCGCTGCGGACCTTCACCGGCAGCGAAGCCGAGCCGAACGACACGGCCGCCACGGCCAACCCGGTCGCGATCCCGTCGAGCGGCGCCCTGATCAACGGCAGCCTCGCCACGCCGGCCGTCCAGAGCAGCGACGCAGTCGTCGCGGCGACCACCACGACGATCACCGGCGCCAACGCCCTCGTCGCCGGCGCCTACACGCCCGCGGTCACCGGCTACGGCCTCTACTACGTCCGCTGCACCAGCGGCGTGAACGCCGGCCTGTCGCGGCAGATCAGCAGCAACACGGCGACCACGATCACGTTCACGGCGTTCACCACGGCCCCGGCCGTCGGCGACACGTACGTCATCGAGAAGGTCGACACCGACTTCTACGCGTTCACGCTGACGGCGCCGCGCACCGGCCTGTGGTTCCTGATCACCGAGGGCGACGCGCCCTTCGTCTGCGGCCACCGCTACGAGGTCTACGACGCCGCCGGCGTGCCGCTGCTGGCTTCGTCGACCACCGCGCCGGCCTTCGGCACCAACAGCGCCAACAGCAGCTCGCTGAGCGCGCGCACGTCGTCGATCCGCGTCTGGCCGGCCGGCACCTACAAGCTCGCCGTCCGCCCGCCGGCGTCGCCGTTCGTCGCCCCGTACAACCAGATCACCACGGGCAACTACTGCCTGGAGCTGTACGGCAGCATGACGATCGGCACGGGCACGACCGTGGCCGAGAACGCCGAGCCGAACAACACGGTCGCCACGGCGACGCCGCTGGCCTTCGGCCAGCGCGGCACGGGCAACATCACCATCAACACCGGCGCCGACGCCCGTGACGTCTGGGGTCCGTTCGTGGTCCCGGCGAACCCCGTGACGATCACGTTCCAGAGCGCTCGCGGCACGCCGTCGCCGATCGCCGACACGACGGTCAACGTCCTGACCGCGACCGGCTCGGTCGCCCTGGCGGCGACGACCGGCAACGTCCTCGACTGGACGAGCCACGGTCGCACGTCGCTGAGCTTCAACGGCGGCGGCACCTACTACGTCGAGGTCCTGTCCCCGGGCACGGCCGCGACGCAAGCGGGTGACTACGTCATCGAGGTCAGCAACATGATGGACGCGCCGTACGTCACGGCGTCGTACACGCTCGCCTCGGCCAACAGCACCTGCGGCGCCGCGCCGTTCCCGACGATCGGCCTGAGCTGGACGTCGGAGCGCCCGGCGCTCGGCGAGGTCTTCACGCGCCAGGTCATCGGCAACCAGGCCAACGCCGCGGTCATCATGATGACCGGCCTCAGCTCGACGGTCTGGAACGGCCAGCCGCTGCCGTTCGACCTCTCGATCCTGGGCGCGCCGGGCTGCACGCTCAACGTCGACCCGCTGGTCCTCGACGTCGCCCTCGCCGACGGCGCCGGCCGGGCCGAATTCAACCTGAGCCTGCCGGCCGACCCGGCGCTGCGCTGCATCTTCCTCTGGGAGCAGGCCGTGTCGCAGAACGCGGCGGCGAACGCCTTCGGCGTGCAGCTGTCGAACTACGCCCGCATCATCACGGGCGAGCGCTCGTACTGATCGCGTCGCAAGACGCGCCGTGACCGCACGGCGCCCGACCGGCCGCCGCGTCCCTCCCGGGGCGCGGCGGCCGGTCGCGTTTCCGCGGCGACGACCGCCGCCGCGGCGGTAGCCTGCGGCGATGCGCACCCTCCGCCTCGCCTTCGCCGCCGCGCTCCTCGCCACCGGCGCCGTCGCGCAGCAGAAGCCGCTCCTGCGCGTGTTCCTGCTCGCCGGCCAGTCCAACATGGAGGGCCACGGCGTCGTCGATCTCGACGATCCGCGCGACTACAACGGCGGCAAGGGCACGCTGGCGCGCTTCCTCGCCGACCCGGCCGTCGCAGCGCAGTGGCCGGAGCTGCGCTCGTCCGACGGCGGCTGGCACGTGCGCGACGACGTCTTCGTCCGCTACGCCGCCGAGCACGGCGCGGTGAAGGCAGGGCCGCTGTCGGTCGGCTTCGCCGTGTACGACGGCGCCCACCACTTCGGCCCCGAACTCGGCCTCGGTCGCCAGCTCGGCCGCCGCTGGTCCAACCCGTCGCTGCTGGTCAAGACCGCCTGGGGCGGCAAGAGCCTCGCCGTCGACTTCCGCCCGCCGGGCGCTGGCGGCAAGGTCGGCCCGTACTACACGCGCATGCTGGCCGAGTACCGCGATGCGCTGGCGGCCTTGCCGCGCGAGTTCCCCGCACTGGCCGCCGACGCCACGCCGAGCCTGCAGGGCATCGTCTGGTTCCAGGGCTGGAACGACGGCTGCGACGACAAGGCGGCGGCCGAGTACCGCGAGAACCTCGTGCAACTGATCCTCGACGTGCGCGCCGAGCTCGGCGACGACACGCTGCCGTTCGTCGTCGGCGAGACCGGCAACATGGACAACGCGACGCTGCGTCAGGGCCAGCGCGATGCCTGCGCCGACCCGCGCGTCGGCCCCTACGTGCGTTTCGTGCCGACGCGCGACTTCCTGCGCCGGCCCGAGGACTCGCCCAACAGCGGCCACGGCCACCACTGGTTCGGCAACGGCGAGAGCTACCTGCGCATCGGCGACGCGCTCGGCGCGGCGATGGGCGAACTCGTCGATCAGCGCTCCGCCTGGGGCGCGGCACGGCAGCGCGCCGCGCAAGGCAAGCTGGCGCGCGAACGCGCCGGCGACCGCGCCGGCCGCTGAAGCCGAGCCTCGCGGCCACGGCGCCGCGCCGCCATACTGCGTCGGCACGTCCCCCAACGACCACGAACCGACCGGACCCCTCTTGCGCCTCATCGTCGAGAACGGCCCCCTCGCAGGCACCGTCGTCGCGCTCGATCGCGACCAGTCCACCACGATCGGCAGCGCGCCGGATTGCGGCCTGCGCATCGCCGAGCCCGGCGTCGCGCCGCAGCAAGCGGTGGTCAAGGCGCTGAAGGACCAGGGCTTCGGCATCAAGGCACTCGCGCCCGGCGTGCGCCTCAATGGCGCCGCCGTCGACGCCGCCGCGCTCAAGGACGGCGACGTGCTCGAGGTCGGCACCACGCGCATCGCCTTCCGGCACGCGCAGGCGACCGGCCTGCCGTCGATCCCTGGCTACCGCATCCTCGGCGAACTCGGCCGCGGCGGCATGGGCATGGTCTATCGCGCCGAGCAGACGAGCCTGCACCGGCAGGTCGCGCTCAAGGTGCTCAACCGCGAGCTGACCAAGGACCCGGCGTTCGTCGCCAAGTTCGTCGCCGAGGCGCGCGCGGCCGCCAAGCTGCAGCACCCCAACGTCGTGCAGGTGTTCGACGTCGACAACGACGGCGAGACGTACTTCTTCGCGATGGAGCTGATGCCCGACGGCTCGCTCGAGGGCTGACTGAAGAAGAACGGCGCGATGCCGGAGGAGCGCGCGCTGCAGGCCATCGCCGACGCCGCCGCCGGCCTCGCGTACGCCGAGTCGCTGCGGCTCGTGCACCGCGACATCAAGCCCGACAACTTGATGCTCGACCAGCACGGCACGGTGAAGATCGTCGACCTCGGCCTCGCCGGCGCGACGTCGGAGGCCGAGGAGAAGGCGGTCGGCACGCCGCACTTCATGGCGCCGGAGCAGGTGCTGAAGCAGCCGGTCGACCACCGCACCGACCTGTACGCGCTCGGCTGCACCTTCTACCGGCTCGTGACCGGCAAGACGCCGTTCCGCGGCCAGTCGGTCAAGGACATCCTGCGCGCGCAGGTGAAGGACGACGCCGAGCCGGCCAACAAGGCCAACCCGGCCGTGACCGCCGAGGCCGCTGCGATCATCCAGAAGCTGATGGCGAAGGAGCCGCAGGCGCGCTTCCAGTCGGCCAACGAGCTGCTGGAGGCGGTGCAGACGCTGCTGCAACCGCCGGCCAAGAAGGGCCTGTGGATCGGCCTCGCCGCGGCGGCCGCGCTGGTCGCCGGCGGCGCGATCTTCTGGGCCGTCACCAAGCCGACCGAGACGCAGATCATCGAGAAGGTCTACGACGACCCCGAGAAGCAGCAGTTCGCCGACGAGATCAAGGCGCTGAAGAAGGAGCGGCGCGCCGACAAGGCGGCGATCGCGCTGCTGACGGCGCGCGCGTCCGGCGGTGTCGGCGAGGAACTCGCCAAGGCGCTCGAGGACGTCGCCGCGGCGCACCCCGAGACGACTGCGGGCGACGAGGCGAAGCAGCGCGCCGAGCGCATCCGCGGCGAGCTCGCCGCCGCGACGCAGCGCCGCGACCAGCTGCGGCAACGCATCGAGGCGCACGCGGCCAAGGTCCAGCAGGAGGCATTGACGCCGCAGCAAGCCGGCGACTTCGCCGCCGCCATGCGCGCGGTCGACGCGCCAGCGCCGGAGGACATCGCCGGCGAGGACGACTGGCGCGAGCGCCACAAGGCGCTGCGCGACGGCGTGCTCGCCGCCGCGCGCGCGAACCTCGGC
>JBEITC010000043.1:0-14724 GCA_040375075.1 Planctomycetota bacterium
CGGCGCGAGGCCGGCGAGCGCCTGCAGGGCCGCGGCGGCCGACTGCGTGCTGTGCAAGGCGTCGCGCGGCGTCCAGCTGGACCGCCTCGTCGACCGGTTGGTCGCCGACCTCGGCGCCGCCAGCGGCGGCGCTGGCGCGGAGGCCAACGGCGCATGATCCACTGGCTCGCGTCCTGGCTGTTCCCGGACGACCTGGGCCGGCTGCTCGGCTACATCTCCTTCCGCGCCGCCGGCGCCGCCGTCACCGCCTTCTTGCTGGCGATCTGCTTCGGCCCGCGCGTCATCGCGTGGCTGCGCAACCTCGGCGTCGGCGAGCGCATCGACGGCACGGGCTCGCAGAAGCTCGAGGACCTGCACGCGCACAAGCGTGGCACGCCGACGATGGGGGGCGTGTTCGTCATCGGCGCGATCCTCGCGTCGTGCGCGCTGTGGCTGCGCTTCGACGGCGCGAACCGGTTCTCGCTGCCCGGCATCGTGCTGGTCGGCGGCTTCGCCGCGGTCGGCCTCTGGGACGACTGGGTCAAGCTGCACGACACCAAGAAGCGCGGCATCAGCAAGCGGCAGAAGCAGGGCGCGTTGACCCTCGTCGCGCTGCTCGTCGGCTGGTGGCTCGCCGGCCCGGCCGGGCTGCAGACGGAACTGGGCGGCCCGCACCTGTACGTGCCGTTCCTCAAGGACTTCGCGTTCGACCTGACCTGGCTCTGGGGCCTGCCGTTCTTGGCGCTGGCGGTGCTGGTGCTGACCGGCTCGGCGAACGCCGTGAACCTGACCGACGGCCTCGACGGCCTCGCCACCGGCTGCATCGTCGCCGCCTCGCTCGCGTACGCGGTCATCGCCTACGCCGTCGGCCGCGTCGACTGGGCGCAATACCTGCTGGTGCCGCACGTCGCCGGCGCCGGCGAGATGACCGTCATGATGGCCGCCCTGCTCGGCGGCGCGCTCGGCTTCCTGTGGTTCAACGCCGCGCCGGCGCTGGTGTTCATGGGCGACGTCGGCAGCCTCGGCCTCGGCGGCGCGCTCGGCTACGCCGCGCTGGTCAGCCGCACCGAGCTCGTCCTGCTGGTGGTCGGCGGCGTGTTCGTCGCCGAGGCGCTGTCGGTGATCCTGCAGGTGGCGTCGTTCAAGCTGCGCGGCAAGCGGATCCTCCGCTGCGCCCCGCTGCACCATCACTTCCAGTTCGGCGGCATGCCCGAGACCCGCGTCGTCGTGCGCACGTGGATCGTCTCGGCCTTGCTCGCTCTCTGCAGCCTCGCGCTGTTCAAGGTGCGCTGATGACCGCCCTGTCCGCTTCCCGAAACGACCGCGCCGGCGTCGCCTCGATCCGCGAACTCGACTGGCTGATGCTGGTCGTCGTCGCGCTCTGCTGCCTGGGCCTCGTGATGGCCGTGTCGGTGCGCGGCTCGCAGGTCGACGTCGGTCCGATGAGCGTGATGCGCGACCAGGGCAGCAAGCTGCTCGTCGGCCTCGTGTTGTTCCTCGTCGCCTCGATCGTGCCGATGCGGACGGTGCGCCAGTGGGCGCTGCCGCTGTTCGTGGCGGCGACGGTGGCATGCCTGCTGCCGCTCGTGGTCGGCCAGAAGGTCAACGGCGCCTACCGCTGGATCAAGATCGGCAGCCAGACGCTGCAGCCGGTCGAGCCGGCGCGCTTCTTCCTGATCATCGCGATGTCCTGGTTGCTGGCCAAGGCCGGCAGCAGCGTCGCCAGCTTCCGCGCCGGCTTCCTGCCCGCGATGGGCTGCGCCGGCATGCTCGTCGCCGCGCTCGTGCTGCAGCCGGACAACGGCAACGCGCTGATCATCATCGCGCTGGCCTCGTTCCTCGCGTTGATCGCCGGCGTGCGGCTGGTCTGGTTCCTGCCCTTCGGCGCCGTCGGCCTCGCCGGCTTCGCCTACGTGGCGATGCAGCACGAGTACGTCCGGCGCCGCATCGCCGAGATGGCGTCCACCCCGCACGACGGCCAGGTCGGCCTGGGCCTGATCGCCGTCGGGTCCGGCGGCGCCTTCGGCCGCGGCATCGGCCAGGGCTGGATGAAGATGAACTACGTGCCGGAAGCCCACAACGACTTCGTGTTCGCGATCGTCGCGGAGGAGTTCGGCTTCGCCGGCTCGCTCTTCGTGCTGCTCGCCTTCACGGCCTTCGGGTGGATCTGCTGCCGGCTCGTCTGCGCGACGAAGGATCGCTTCCTTCGCTACGTCATCTGCGGTTACAGTCTGATGATCTGCATGCAAGCGGCTGCGAACCTGCTCGTGGTCAGCGGGTGGGCTCCAGCCAAGGGCATCGACTTGCCGTTCGTCAGCACGGGCGGCACCAGTCTCGTGTTCTGCCTTGCGGCAGTGGGCTTGATCGGGAACGCCGCGCGGTCCGACCGCGCGGGCACGTTCTCGACAGGCGAGGTCTTGGCGGTGCGGTGACGGCGGGTGACCGCCGCGCCGTTCGTTTCCACGTACACGGTTTCCTAGTCTGGAGGGGTTTGCGATGGGCCAGCTCGAGAAGTACGGCCTCTACGTCCTTTGTCTCGTCATCTTCCTGATCCTCGGCGTCACCATCTGGGGCGGCGGGGACACGCCGCCGGTGCGTGTGCCGGTGCAGCCGATCCGTGCGGACGTCAGCGCGCCGCAGCAGCCGACGGGCAACCTGGCGCAGCTGGCCGAGGACATCTTCCGCCAGCCGGCGCCCGAGCCCGTGCGCCCAGCGCCGACGCCGACGCCGGTGCCGACGCCCGCGGTGACCGACGCCGGTGGCGCGACGGCCATGCCGGCTTCGCTGTCGCCTTCGCCGACGCCCGCGCCGGCGATCGTCGCGGCGCCCGCCGCGTACAAGGTCCAGAAGGGTGACACCTTCGCGACCATCGCCCGCACGAAGCTCGGCAAGGAGTCGCTCTGGACCGAGATCCAGCGCCTCAATCCCGCCGTGCAGCCGTCGAAGCTGCGCGAGGGCCAGGAGCTCAAGCTGCCGACCGCCACGCCGACGCCGGCGCCGTCCAAGCCGGCGCTCGACAAGCCGCTGGCGATGCCTGCCGACGGCATGCGGGACTACGTGGTCCGCAAGGGCGACTCGTACGAGAAGATCGCCATCAACCAGCTCGGCGGCCGCAAGCGCACGAGCGACGTCATCGCCGCCAATCCTGGCGTGCCCCCGGAGAAGCTGCGCGCTGGCATGACGATCAAGCTGCCCAAGAAGTGACCTCATGGTGCAGCGCGTCTGTCTCGTCAGTGGCGGCACCGGCGGCCACCTGATGCCGGCGATGGTGCTGGCCCGCGCCATGCAGGCGTCGGGCCACAGCCCGTTGTTCGTCACCGAAGGCCGCGACGTCGAGCGCGAGATGCTGCGCCGTCAGTTGCCTGACGTCGACGGCGTGGAGCTGCCGCCCGCCGGCCGCTCCAAGCTGGCGCTGCCGTTCTGGGTGCTGCGCGCGACCGCGGCGGCGCGGCGCATCCTGCGCGAGCAGCGCGTCGACTGCGTCGTCAGCACCGGCGGCCGCCCCTCCGTGCCGGTGGCGTTGGCGGCCCGCAGCCTCGGCAAGCCCGTCTACCTGCTCGAGCAGAACGCCGTCACCGGCCGCGCCAACCGCATCCTGTCGCCGTTGGCCGAGCGCATCTACCACGGCCTGCCAGCGCCGGACGCCGGCGCGCCGCGCGCGCTCGTCACCGGCACGCCGCTGCGTCCCGAGATCGGCCGCATCGAGCGCGCTGCGGCGCGCAAGCAGCTGCGTATGCGCGACGACGTGCCGATGGTGCTGGTCACCGGCGGCAGCCAGGGCGCGAAGTCGCTCAACGAGATCGTGCCGCAGGCGTTGGCCTCGCTGCGCATGCCGCTCCAGGTCGTGCACCTCGCCGGCCTCGGTCGCGACGAGGCCGTGCGCGCGGTCTACGGTCAGGCCGACGGCGCGCTCGTCGCCGACGTGCGCACCGTCGCGCTCGACATGGATCGCCTCTTCGGCGCGGCGGACCTCGTCGTCTGCCGTGGCGGCGGCACGACCGTCGCCGAACTCTGCGCCGTCGGTCGGCCAGCGGTGATCGTGCCGTACCCGCACCACAAGGACCGCCAACAGCTGCGCAACGCCGAGGTGCTGGCGAAGGCCGGCGCGGCGTGGATCGTCGAGGAGAGCCAGCTCACCGTCTCGGGCCTGACCGAGTTGCTGCAAGGCCTGCTGGGCGACCCGGCGCGCCTGCAGCGCATGGGCGCCGCGGCGCGCGGGTTGCTGCCCGGCGACGCCGCCGGCGCGATCCTGCGCGACATGGGCCTGCTGGCGACCAGCGCGTCGTCGACGGCGGGCGGCGCGGCGGGGCGCACGGAGTCGACGGAGGCCGCCTCGTGACCGACGTGCTCGCCAACGACGCCGTGGCCGTGCCCGGCGCGACCCAAGGACTCTTCGGCGCCTCCTTCGTCAGCAACCGCTTCCACTTCGTCGGCGTCGCCGGCGCGGGCGTCAGCGGGCTCGCCCGCCTGCTCGCCGGCAGCGGCTGCGTCGTCACCGGCAGCGATGCGGGCGGTGGCGCCGTGCTCGAACGGTTGGCCGAGGAGGGCATCGAGGTCTGGACCGGCTGCCGTCCGGATCGCATCGGCGGCGCCGACGGCTACGTCGTGCGCAGCGCCGCGGTCCCTGCGGCCGATCCCGAGGTGCAGGAATGCGTCCGCCGCGGCTTCACGTCGCTGCTGTACGCCGAGGCGGTCGGTCGGCTCAGCGAGGGCCGTCGCACGCTGGCCATCGCCGGCACCCACGGCAAGACGACGACCACCGGCCTCACCGTCGCGGCCCTGCGCGGCGGCGGCGTCGATCCGTCGCACCTGATCGGCGGCGAAGTGCCCGAGCTCGGCGGCAATGGCCGTTGGGGCCACAGCCCCGAGTTCGTCGTCGAGGCCTGCGAGTTCAACCGCAGCTTCCACAACCTGCGGCCGTTCGGCGCTGCGATCCTCAACGTCGACCACGACCACTTCGACTGCTTCCCGACGACCGACGAGCTGGAAGCGGCGTTCGCCGGCTATCTGGCGCGCGTGCGTCCAGGCGGCACCGCACTGGTCGAGGAGGGGGTGCCGCGCGGCGTGCTCGCGGGCCTGCGCGGCGACGTCCGCATCCTCACCGTCGGCAGCGGCCTGTACGCGGACATCCGCGCGCTCGAGGTCGCCGACGACCTCGGCCGCTTCTCGTTCGTGCCGTCGCTGCATGGCCGGCGCCTGCCGCGCGTGCAGTTGGCCCTGTCCGGCCGGCACAACCTGCACAACGCGCTGTTCGCCCTCGGCCTGTGCTGGATCGCCGGCGCCGACCTGGAAGGCGCGGCTCGCGGCGTCGGGACGTTCGGCGGCGTGCGTCGTCGCTTCGAGATGCACACCGGCCCGCAAGGCGGCGTGCTCGTCAACGACTACGCGCACCATCCGGCGGAACTGCGCGCCGTGCTGACGGCGGCGCGCCAGCGCTTCCCGGGCCGGCGCCTCGTCGCGGTCTTCCAGCCGCACCAGCACCAGCGCACGCGCCACTTGCTGCAGGAGTTCGCCGATGCGCTCGCCGGGGCCGACGTCGCCGGGATCGTCGACATCTACGGCGCGCGCGAGTCGGCCGAGATCAAGGCTTCCGTCTGCGCCGCGGACCTCGTCGCAGGGATCCGTTCGGCGGGCGGCGAGGCCGACGCCGTCGGCAGCGTCGACGACGCCGCGGCGTTCGCGCTGGCGCGCCGTCGCGCGGACGACATCGTGTTGCTGATGGGCGCGGGCGACATCGACCGCGCCTTGGGAGGCATCGTTGCAGGCATCTGATCTGGATCTCCGTTCCGCCCTGGCCGCGATGCGCGGCGCCGTCCGCGAGCGCGTGGTGCTGGCGCCGTACATGCACCTGCGCATCGGCGGCCCCGCCGATTGGTTCCTCGAGCCCTACGCCGAGGAGGACGTCGCCCTCGCGGTGCGCGCCTGCCGCGAGCGCGACGTGCCGCTGCGCGTGCTCGGCGGCGGCAGCAACGTCGTGATCGCCGACGAAGGCATCCGCGGCGCGATCCTGCACCTGCAGAGCCTCAACCGCGTCCAGCGCGACGGCAACCGCATCACCGCCGGTGCTGGCGTGACGATGCCGAGCCTGCTACGCGCCGCCAAGGAAGCCGGGCTCGCCGGCCTCGAGAAGCTGACCGGCATCCCGGCGATGCTCGGCGGCGCGGTGGCGATGAACGCCGGCACGCGGGACGGCGAGACGTTCGAGCACCTCGTGTCGCTGACGCTGGTCGATCGCGACGGCAACGTCGTCGTGCTCGGCAGCGATCGCTTCTGCGCTCGCTACCGCGACGGCGGCCTCGGCGACGCGATCGTGGTGCAGGCGACGTTCGAGCTGCAGCCGGACGATCCGAAGGCGATCTTCGAGCGTTTCTCGGCCTCGCTGAAGAAGCGCAACGCGACCCAGCCGGTGTCCATGCGCAGCGTCGGCTGCGTCTTCCGCAATCCCGAGGGCGACGCCGCTGGCCGGCTGATCGACGCCTCGGGCTGCAAGACGCTGCGCATCGGCGGCATCGAGGTCAGCCCGATGCACGCGAACTACTTCGTCAACGACGGCCGCGGCTCGGCGGCGGACTTCGTCGCCTTGATGGGCGAGGTGCGCGCCCGCGTCCGCGCCAGCTTCGGCGTCGAACTCGAACCGGAAGTCAAGTTCTGGGGCTTCTGAGCCCGCCGCATGCGGCGGCAGGAGCTTCGCACTGGAACCACCTTGCGCGCCAGGCCCCCGTGCCTTCGGCTCTGTCGCGTCACCCCTCGCCCAACACATCCATGTCCGACGAAGCAATCAGCATCGAGTTCAAGGGCCGCCACGACCACATCACCGAGCGCATGCAGGAGCACGCGGCGAAGAAGATGACGCGGCTGGCCCGCTTCATCGATCGCCTCGCGCGCATCGAGGTCGTCGCCGACCACGCCCACAAGAACCCCGAGGTGGAGCTGATCGCGCACCTGCGCCGCGGCGCGCCGCTGGTGGCGAAGGATCGTGGCACGTCGTTCAGCGCCACCATCGACCTGCTGATCGACAAGCTCATCGCCCAGCTCCGCAAGCAGAAGGAGATCCGCAAGGACCACAAGAAGCCGGGTCGCAAGGCCGCGGCCGAGCGGCCGGCCAAGCGGGCGCCGCGCCGCGCGCCGGAGCGCGAGGAGACCTACGAGGACGCCGTCCGCAAGTCGCTGCGCGGCTGACCGTACGCCGCGCCGCCGGTCCGAAGTTGCGCCGCGCGCCCGGATGCCGGAGACTGCCCGCCATGATCCAGCAGTTGATCGACGCGGCGGCGCTCGTCGGGCAGCTCGAGGCGACGACCAAGGAAGCGGCTCTCAAGGAGCTGCTCGCGGCGGCGATGGCAGCAGGAGCCTTCCCGGCCAAGGCGCAGAAGACGCTGCACAAGCGCCTCGCCGACCGGGAAGCGATCGGCAGCACGGGGCTCGGCAACACCGTCGCGGTGCCGCACGTCAAGGGCGACGAGGTCGCGCGGACGACGCTGGTGCTCGCCCGCTGCAAGGTCGGCCTCGAGTGGCAGGCCATCGACGGCCGGCCGGTGCACACGGTCTTCCTGCTGGTGTCGCCGGCGAGCGAGCCGGAGAGCCACCTGCAGTGCCTGCGCTGGATCGCGACCCTCGCGCGCAACGCCGACTTCCGCCGCTTCCTTCACGAAGCGAAGGACCCGACGGCGATGCGGGACCTGCTCCGCGAGATGACCGCGAAGGTGGGGCTGTGAGCGAATCGGCGACGCGCCGGATGCGCGTCACGCTGACCAACCGCCAGGGCCTGCACGCCCGGCCAGCGCACCTGTTCGTGCAGACGGCGAACGCCTACGCCAGCGACATCCAGGTCGGCCGCGTCGACCAGGACGAACGCGTCGACGGCAAGTCGATCATGGGCATGATGATGCTCGCCGCCGAGCCAGGCACGGAACTCGAGCTCGCGGCCACCGGCCCGGACGCCGACGCCATGCTGCGCGCTCTGGCCGACCTCGTCGCCGCCGGCTTCGGCGAGGACTGAGGGCCGGCGGAGACTGAGGGCCGGCGAAGACTGAGGACCGGCGAAGACTGAGGACCTGCGCAGGAATCGAGCCGCGCGCGGCCGCTCGCGCGGTCGAGCGCGGGTTTCATGGGATCGTCCGTCCGTCGCGGCGCCGGGCCGCCGGGCGAGGGTCGGACGGAGCCCGCTGCGATCGGTGCCATCGTCACGCCGCCGTCGGCCCGGGCGAGGCGCGCGCCGTCGTCCGGGCGGTGCGCCCGCCGTAGCCGCGGGGGCGGTGGTGGCGGCGTCCCAGGCTGCGGATCTGTCGCTCAACCTCGGCCGTGCGCCATGCCGATACCGCCGGGGAAGCGGAGTCCTTCCGCAGGAGCCACCCTGGTCATGCTGAATCAGCGCAAGAGCATCGTCGGTCTCGACATCGACAGCAGTTGCATCAAGGCCGTCGAACTGACCCGCGACAAGTACGACCACGTCATCACCGGCTACGCGCAGGTGGACGTGCCGAACGAGGCCGCGCGCCAGGACGCCATCGCCGAGCTGATGCGCGTCGCGCGCTTCCGCACGAAGCGCGTCGCCACCGCCGTGAGCGGCAAGAACGTGGTCTTCCGCTACATCGGCATGCCCGAGATGTCGGACGACAAGCTGCTGCAGGCCGTCCGCCTCGACGCCGACAAGTACATCCCGTTCGACGTCGACGACGTCGAGCTGGACGCGCAGAAGCTCAGCGTCTCGACCGACGCGGTCGGCAAGCCGGAGATGAAGGTCCTGCTGGTCGCCGCCAAGAAGACGATCGTCGCCGACCATGCCCGCATGCTGACCGAGCTGGGCCTGCAGCCCGCGCTCGTCGGCGTCGACGGCTTCGCCCTGGGCAATGCCTGGGAGCTCGGCGACCTCGTGCACCCTGGCATCAACGATCCGGGCCGCACGGTGGCCCTGATCGACATCGGCGCCACCAAGACGTCGATCAACGTCCTGCGCGACAACATCAGCTGCTTCGCGCGCGAAGTGGGCATGGGCGGCCAGGACCTGACCAACGCCATCGCCCGCCGCACCGGCCTCGAGCCGACGCAGGCCGAGCAGCTCAAGCGCAATCCCGGCGACCAGGTCGCGGTCGTCCAGGAGGCCTGCGCGCAGGCGCTCGACGACCTGGGCAACGAGATCAACCTGTCCTTCGACTTCTTCGAGAACCAGTTCGACGGCGAGGTGCAGGAGGTCCGCTTGACCGGCGGCACCGCGCTGTTGCCGTTCCTCGAGGAGACCTTCGAGCGCGTCTTCGAGAAGCGCACGAAGACGTGGAACCCCGTCGAGGGCCTGAAGGTCCGCGCCGACAACGTCGACGTGGAGCGTCTCAACCAACTGGCGCCGCAGCTCGCCGTCGCGATCGGGCTCGCCGCCGCTTCCTGAGGAACACGCCATGATCCGCATCAATCTGCTCCCTGCCGACCTCCGCCGCGGCACCCGCCTGCCGGCCAAGGTCCTCGCGGTCGCCTTCGCCTCGGCGCTGGCGGTCAGCGCCTCGATCGGCTGGTTCGGCCTGAAGTGGTTCGGCGAGCTCAAGGACGCCGAGCAGCGCCTCGTCGTCAAGTCCGGCGAGCTCGTGGAGCGCCAGCGCAAGGTGCTCTACGTCGACCAGCTCGAGGCCAACAAGGCCGACTACACGAGCCGCGTGCAGACGATCCAGGACATCGGCAAGTCGCGCCTCGTGTGGTCCAAGTTCCTCGACGAGCTGATCGACGTCGTCAACAACGAGGGCGACTCCGACAAGCACCTCGCCTGGTTCGACAGCGTCGTCGTCAAGGGCGACCCTGTCCGCGGCGCCACCGTGCAGCTCAAGTGCGCGGTCCAGGGCGACGAGCAGGACCGACTCGCCAACTTCCACGACGACATCGCGGCCTCGCCGTTCGGCAAGGGCGTGACGATCTCCGACCCCAACTGGACGCTCGACGAGGACGAAGGCCGCGTGCCGCCGACCTCGCTGCGCTTCGACCTGAACCTGCAGTTCCCGCCCACCGTCGCCAAGCCGCAGGCTGGCGCTCCGGCCAAGGCGCCGGCCAAGAAGTGAGGATCCCGACCATGGCCAACTGGACGCAAACCAAGCTCGTCTACACCATCGGCGGCGCCGCGACGCTGCTGTGCCTCGCGGCCGGCGGCGGCATCTACTGGGCGCAGGGCCTGATCGACGAGGCCAATGCCCAGGTCCAGGCGAAGCAGGACCTGATCGAGAAGGCGGACAATCGCATCCGTCAGGTCCCCGCGCTCGAGCGCGACGTCATCATCCTGCGCGAGAACCTCGGCGAGTACGTCAAGATCCTGCCGGACGACAAGGAGCTGACGGACTTCCTCCGCATGCTCAACCAGTTCAACCGGCAGTCGGGCGTCAAGAGCAGCTCGCTGGTGAACAAGCAGCGCAACGGCGCGAAGACGACCGAGCGCTTCACGCCGATCGAGTACTCGTACGAGATGACCGCCACGTTGTGGCAGGCCATCAAGTTCATGAACCTCGTCGAGAACTTCGAGCGGTTCGTGAGCATCACCGAGTTCCAGATCTCCTCCGGCGCCGGCGGCGACAAGGAGCAGACGCGCGACGGCGACGTCGTGCACCAGTTCAAGCTGACGCTCCAGACGTACTCGTACAACGGCAAGGGCGACGGCAAGGAAGTCCACATCCCGGACTACCAGAATCTCAAGGAGCAGCTCCGCGAGGAGATCTGGAAGCGGATGCAGGCGATCCGGATCGACCGCTACGAGCACCGCGGCGAGATGGGCCGGCGCGACGTGATGATCGACCCGCGCGAGCGCGGCGACGCCACGGCCCCGGGCCCGACCCAGGAGGAGCAGCGCGAGGTCCTGGAGCGCAACATCGGCGAGATCGCGCGACTGCGCGACGTCCAGCAGCGCATCAAGAAGCAGGACACCACGCTGTTCGAGCAGTACTCGCTCGAGAAGAACCTCAAGGAAGGCCTCGACAAGCTGGCGGTCCAGGTCGACGCCGACGCGCCGATCGTGACCTATCCGCCGTTCCGGCTCCGCTGGGCGCGCGAGGTCGTGGCGCAGCTCGAGGACCTGCGCGGCGCCACCGTGACCAAGGGCGGCCCGCCGAAGGATCCCTACCTGCCCGACGCAGAGATGCGTCAGCTGGTCGCCGACATGACGGCCGACTGCAACAGCGGCCAGCTGGAGCAGGCCAAGACCCGCTACGAACTGGTCATCGCCCGCCTCGCCGTGCCGGCGGAGGACCCGCGCCACGAGTTCGCCATCCAGGCGAAGGCCTGGCACGTGAAGGCGACGACGGCGCTCGACTTCAAGGCGCTCGACCTCAAGGTCCAGGGCGTCGTGGTCAACCCGGAGGGCCGCTCGGGCGTGCTCCTCAACGGCGAGACCTTCGAGGAGGGCGAGTACGTCTCCGACGACCTGCTGGTGAAGCTGGTCGAGGAGGAGCAGATCTGGTTCGTGTTCCGCGGGCTCACGCTCGTGCGCACGATGTGACCGGACGGTCGCGCGCGCCGGCGTGATCGTCGGCTAAAGCCCGCGGCCCCGGTCTGCCGATTCACGAGGGACGCTGCAGCGCAAATCAGACGCGGTGCAGCGGTTGGCGAGGCAAGCGACCCGTAAGGGCAAGGATCGACGATGCAGGCAGTCATCAAGGGAATCGTGTGCGGGCTGGCGGCTTTGCTGCCTCTCGCGGTTAGCAATGCCCAGGATCCGGCGGCGCCGCAGCAGCCTGCTGCGCAGCAGCCGGCGAGTCCGCAGCGTCCGGCCCAGCAGCCGGCGCAAGGCCAGAAGCCGGAGGACATCCGCGCCGAGGCCGAGAGCGAGCGCTCGAGCCGTCTCACGCTGCGGCTGAAGGACCGCGACCTCCGCGAGGTCGTGGCCAGCATCAGCAAGAAGGCCAACGCCAACGTCATCATGGATCCCTCGATCGAGGCGACCGTGACGATCGACCTGCAGGACGTGCCGTGGCGCCAGGCGCTGAAGCTCGTCGCCGAGCAGGCCCGCTGCATCGTGACCGAGGTCGAGGGCGGCGTGCTCAAGGTCGAGAATCCGCCGAAGACCACGTTCTCGTTCGAGAACACCGACATCCAGAAGGTCGTCGACACGATCGCCAAGATCTCCGGCGCGAACATCGTCGTCGCGCCCGAGGTCAAGGGCTCGATCACGGTCCGCCTGAAGAACATCCCGTGGCGCGACGCGCTCGAGGCGGTCGTCAAGACGCTCGGCTTCGTCGTCGTCGAGGAGGCTCGCGGCGTGCTGCGCGTCGTCCCGCCGTCGAACGTCCAGCAGGACCTCGTCTCCGAGTCGTTCATGCTGCGCTACGTCCGGCCGCGCTCGACGCTCGTGCCGTTCATCCAGTCGGAGTACCTCGACGACCTGCGCAATCGCCAGCCGATGCAGCCCGGTCAGCTGATGTTCTCGCTGATCGACACGCTGAAGAAGATGGTGACGCCCGACATCGGCTCGCTGGAGTACATCCAGGAGCAGAACGTCATCGTCGTCAAGGACACCCGCATGGTGGTCGACAACATCCGTCGCACCATCGAGCTGATCGACGTCGAGCCGGCGCAGATCCAGCTGGACGTCCGCTTCGTCACGACCAGCAACGAGGACATCCTCGACGTCGGCATCAATCCGGGCGGCAGCGGCTGGACCGCCTCGCTCGGACTCGGCCAGGTCCCGACCAACCTGCCGTTCAACCTCGGCTCGGGCGGCTGGGACGATCGCATCATCGCCAATCCGACGGGTGACAACAGCGGCCAGGGCGCTGGTCCGTTCGCGGACGAGACGCGCAACGCCGGCGACACGACGATCCCGAACGTCGTGTTCGGCGCGCTGAACATGACCCAGGTGACGGCGACGCTGCGCCTGCTGAAGAAGGACACCCGTTCGGAGATCGTCCAGGCGCCGCAGATCGTCGCTCTCGACCATCAGCCGTCGACCATCTTCGTCGGCGAGGCGGTCCGTTACGCCCAGGCGCGCGTCGAGCAGGGCCAGGCGGGCGGCCTGCTGCTCGCGCTCGAGGAAGGCGACGAGTCGCCGGTCAGCGTCGGCTTCCAGCTGCTGACCACGCCGCACGTCGTCCCGGGCACCGACAAGGTGATCATGCAGGTCGTCCCGCAGCGCACGGCGCTGACGGGCACCGGCAGCTCGTCGCTGGCGCCGGCCGGCTTCGACGTGTTCACGGTCGGCACCGGCGGCCAGGAAGGCGTCATCGCCCTGCCGCGCGTCGCCTCGAGCACGCTGTCGACGACCGTCCTGCTGCGCAGCGGCCAGACCGCCGTGCTCGGCGGCCTGAAGACCAAGTCGGAGACCGAGACGGTCACCAAGCTGCCGCTCCTGGGCGACATCCCGGTCCTCGGCTACCTGTTCAAGGGCAAGTCGAAGCAGGACACGATGTCGACCCTGCTGGTGTTCATCACGCCCGAGCTGATCCGCAGCGCCGAGGACGTCGAGAAGTCGATGCAGCGCGCCCTCGAGGAGCGCCTGCGCGACCACTCGAACATGGCGCAGCAGCGCGAGGCGATCTTCGGCAAGGGCGACTGAGCCCGGCCCGGCCGCGGCGGGCCCTGCCTCGCGCCCGCCGCCGGCCAAACTGGCGTTGAGCAGCACGCTGCTCCGCACTACCATCGCGGCGCTTCCCGGACGTCATGGGGAGCACGGTCCAGGCGCCTGCTTCCGGTCGCCGACCGTCCCGATGGACCCTCCACGCCCGTGATGGTCAGCCTGAGCCCTTGCACCGCGCCGTTCGGCGCGTCATCGCGCGAATCCTCGCGCGCGGCTCCGGTTCCGTCGGCTCGGCGTGGGCTTGTTTTCACCCCACCCCAATCGGTCGACACGGCGCCACGGATCGGGCTTCGCCCGTCCGCCGGCGCGCCGAAGCGGACGCTTGCGTCCGTCCGGTCGCCTGCGCGCGCCGCAGCGATCCTGGGGGCCGCCGTTCCGCACGGCGGCATTCCGCACGAAAAGGATTCCCTTGAAGAGGATGCTCATCAACGCCATCGATCCGGAAGAGAGCCGGATCGCAGTGGTGGAGGACGGCGTGCTGCAGGAGCTGCACGTCGAGTTGGCCAACCGCGAGGCCTATCTCGGTAACATCTACAAAGGCAAGGTCGTCAACATCGAGCCCAGCATCGGCGCGGCCTTCGTCGCGTTCGGTGGGCGGGTGAACGGCTTCCTGCACGTCAGCGACGTGCTGCCTGCGTACGGCCGCCCCGACTTCCAGCTCGAGGACGTCATCGAGGGTCGCGCCCGCGTCGACGTCGACGACAGCCCGGAGTCGATGCAGCAGGCGCTGGTCGACGACGAGGACGACGACGTCGCCGATGGCGCCGCCGCTCCGGCCGGTCGTGGTGACGACGAGTCGCACGAACCGCATGAGGAGTCGAACGTCTCGATCGCCGGCGGCGACGATTCCGAGACCGAGCCGATCGACCCGAACGCGGCCGACGAGCACGAGCACGCCGACGAGGATGTCGACGGCGACGAGCCGGAGGACGACGAGGCCGCGCCCGAGCCCGACGACGAGCCGCACGCCGACGACGTCGGAGCCGGCGACGAGGACGATGGCTTCGGCGACGGCATCCACGGCGAAAAGCCCCTGCCCATGGCGGCTGGCGGCGAGCCCGGCGGCGACGAGCCGGCGGGCGCCGAGGGCCATGGCGAGCCCGCCGGCGGTGAGTCCCACGGCGGCGAGCCCCACGGCGGGGCGCCGGAGACGGCGCCCGCCGGCCAGGCTGGCGCCCAGGCTGGCACCCAGGCTGGCACCCAGGCTGGCA
>JBEITC010000517.1:0-2742 GCA_040375075.1 Planctomycetota bacterium
CGCGGCGGCGGTCGCTTGCGTGTGGGCGGTGCATCCGTTGCACATCGACGCCGTCGCGTACCTGACGCAGCGTTCCCAACTGCTCGCCGGCGGCGCGGCGCTGCTGGCGCTGTGGGCGCTGGCGCGCGCGAACGAAGCGGCGGGGGCCGTGCGCTGGCGCGCGCTCTGCGTCGGCGCGACGGCGGCGGCGCTGTTGTGCAAGGAGGAGGCGGCTGCGCTGCCATTGCTGCTCGTGCTCGCCGATGCGGCGCTGTGGCCGGGACCCGGGCGCTGGCGGCGGGGCATCGCCATGGCGGACGTCGGCGCCGGTGCGGCATTGCGCGTCGATGAGGCCGCGGCGAACGGTGACTCGGCGATCCGCGGCCGGGCGGCGTTCCGCTTCGCGCTGCTCGCCTCGTGGAGCGTGCTCGCGATCAGCGTGGCGCTCGGTCCGCGCAATCCGACCGTCGGCTACGCGACGATCCCGCCGTGCACGGCGTGGGAGTGGCTGCTGACGCAGGTGCCGGTGCTGTGGCACTACGCGCAGAACGTCGTGCCGACGGGCGACATGCGCGGCCAATACGACTTCGCGATCGTGCGCCAGCTCGGGCCCGTGGCGTGGCGCGGCGCGTGCATCGTCGCGCTGCTGGTCGTCGCCGCGGCGGCGTGGCGGCGGCGTCCGCCGCTGGCGCTCGCGCTGACGGCCATGTTCCTGCTGCTCGCGCCGACGAGCTCGATCCTGCCGATCGTCACCGAGCCGTGCGCCGACCGGCGCATGTACCTGCCGCTGCTGGTCGTGCCAGCGGCGTGGGGCGCGCGGCGCTTTGGCGTCCGCAGGGTCCTCGTCGTCGCGGCGCTGGCGACGGCGCTGCTCGTCAGCGGCACGCGACCGATGCTGCAGCACTACCGCGACGACGTGAGCCACCGCACGCTGGCCGGCACGGCGAACGAACTGCGCAACGGCAGCTTCATGGCAGGCCGCATCCTGGCCGCGCATGCGAGCGCGCTCTACGAGTGGGCGCAGAGCGCTGCGATCCCGGCCGCCGCGCGCGAAGCGATGGTGCGCGACGCCGCGGATCGCATCGAACGGGCGCTACAGTGCGAAGCGCCCGGCGCCGACACGCGGCTGAACCACGCCAACCTGCTCGAAGGCCGCGGCGACGGCCCCGGCGCGGAAGCCGTGCTGCGCCGGCTCGCCGCGGACTACCCGCAGTTCGCCAAGGGTCTCGGCAACCTCGCACGCCTGCTGCTCGCGCGCGCCGCGGCGCAGCCAGCGCAGGCAGCGGCGCTGCATGCCGAAGCCGACGACCTGTCGGCGCGCGCCGTCGCCAGTGCGCCGCGCGACCCGATCGTCGCCAACACCCGCGGCGTCGTCTGCTACACGCTGCGCGGGGCCGCCGACGCGTTGCCGTTCCTGCAGCGCGCCGTTGCCTTGCAGCCGTCGTACTTCGAGGCGCAGCGCAACCTCGGCGTCGCGTGGCAGGCGCTCGGCGAACCGCAGCGCGCGCTCGACTGCTGGCGGCCGTTGTTGGCGTTGCGACCCGACGATCCCGTCTTGCGCCAGCAGGTCCGCGAGGCCGAGGCGGCGCTGGCGCGGTCGCGATAGACGCCGCCGTCACTTCCGCTTCTTCGACGCGAACGTGCCCTTCCACTGCGCCTCGAGCGATTCGGCGCCGGCGCCGAAGGCGGCGCGCATCGCGGCGTCCTGGCGGGCCATCAGCTCCTCGACCGTCGGGAAGCGCAGTCGCTCGTGGAACGGGTCCTTGAGCCGCGTCGCGAACGCCGCGAAGTCCGCGTGCCGCTCGCGCAGCAGCCAGTCGACCAGCGCGAACGCCTGGAGGCTCTCGACCAGCGTCAGCTTGTCGCCGTCGACGTGGCTGGCGAGCGTGGCGATGGGGCCGAAGGGCCAGGCCTTGCGTGCCTCGGCGAGCCGCTTGTTCCACTGGCTGTAGGCGAGCCGGTCGTCGTCGCCGCGCACGTCGACGACGGCGACGCGTTCGCTGATCTGCCGTGCGTGCCGCAGCGCGAGGCCTTCGGGCAGCCAAGCCGGCAGCAGATGGCCGAACGAACGGAAGCCGACGTAGAGGTTGTGCGCGACGTGGTACGCGAGCGTCGCCGCGAGCGCTTCCTCGTCGCGACCGAGGTCCTGGGCGCCGTCGCCGGCTGCCGCGAACACCATGTTGCCGAAGGCGCCGTCGTGCCGGCGCGCCGCCGCGCTCGTCGCCGCGCCGTGGTAGGCGGCGGTGTAGCGCTGCAGGCTCGTCGTCGACGCGAACAGCAGCACGGTGAACTTCTCGCGCATGCCGAAGTGCGGCCCCAGGCCGGTGAACGCCGAGCCGAGCCGCGCGTCGTGCGCGTCGCGCTCGAACACCGCCTGTTCGCAGCCGAGCGTCGACAGCGCGGCGGCGTAGAGCCGTTCGACCCGCAGCGCGACGAGGTGCGCGCGCAGCCAGCCGTCGAGGACCTTGGCCTTCGGCGTGACGTCTGGCATCCGCGATGAGAGGTCGGCGAGTTCGCCGCGCAGGCGCGCGACGAACGCCGGTGAGCCGGCGACGTCGGTCGCGCCGAGCGCGCAGCCGATGCGGAAGTGCGCCGTCTCGATCCAGCGCAGCGGCTCGTCGGGCAGCAGGATGCGCAGGTCGTCGGTCGTGTGGTTGGCCGAGATCGGCAGCGGGCCGAGCGAGACGTAGCCAGCACGCGCCAGCGCGTCGTCGCGGCCGGCCGGGTACGGATCGGCCGCGACCCCGCCCGGCACCGGCCGCA
>JBEITC010000141.1:0-8488 GCA_040375075.1 Planctomycetota bacterium
GCTCGCCGAGGACCTCGCCGACACGCTGCGCAACTTCCTCCAGGAGGACAATCAGGCCGAGCAGCAGGCCGCGACGCCGGCCGCCGGCGCCGGCGCCTCGGCGGCTCGCCGCACGCGCCGCACGGTCATCCGCGCGCACAAGGAGAGCAACTCGCTGCTGGTCTCGGCGGCCGGCACCAAGTGGACGCAGATCCAGGAGCTGATCGCCAAGATCGACCAGCGCCAGCGGCAGGTGCTGATCGAGGCCGCGCTGGTCGAGCTGACCACGGGCGACCTCGATCGCCTCGGCGTCGAGCTCGGCTTGTTCGACCTGAAGGAGAACGGCGACTTCACCCGCGGCTTCGGCTACACGAGCTTCGGCCAGTCGTCGTTCGAGGACACCGACGACGACGGCATCCCGGACAGCCGCCTGCCCGACTTCGACAACCCGCTGCAAGGCGTCACCGGCGGCATCATCAGCGGCGGCGACTTCGCGGTGCCGCTGCTGATCAACGCGCTGTCGACGGACGACCGCGCCAACATCCTGTCGCTGCCGAGCGTGCTCGTGAACAACAACGAGTCGGCGACCGTCGTCACGGGCGAAGAGCGTCCGACGACGCAGAGCCAGCAAGGCACGGCGACGACGAACCA
This sequence comes from Planctomycetota bacterium, assembly GCA_040375075.1. Classification (GTDB taxonomy): domain Bacteria; phylum Planctomycetota; class UBA1135; order UBA1135; family UBA2386; genus UBA2386. The sequence goes on from JBEITC010000141.1 coordinate 631, forward strand.
GTCGGTCGGCACGCCGCGCAACGCCGGCATCACGCTGGAGATCTCGCCGACGATCTCCCCCAACAACTACCTGCGCCTGAACGTCAACCTCGAGGTGTCGCGCTTCGTCGGCGCCTTCGACCCCAACTCGGTGACGGGTGGCGGCGTGGTCCTCAAGCGCCAGATCAAGACGCAGGTGACGATGCCGAGCGACAGCACGATGGTCATCGGCGGCGTCATCGAGGACCAGGAATCGGACACCAACGGCGGCATCCCGCTGCTGAAGGACATCCCGATCCTGGGCTACCTGTTCAGCAAGAGCGAGAACACGTCGAACAAGACCAACCTCTACTTCTTCGTCACGCCGACGATCCTGGACGAGGACGACTTCAGCGACCTCTACAAGCTCAGCCTCGACCGCAAGCTGCAGGCCGAGGAGTACATCGGCGAACGCCGCCTGCGCATCGTCGACCGCGCCTGGAAGGCGGACCCGTTCGCCGAGTCGCGCCGCCTCGAGGACACCGGCTCGACGATCGAGGACCTCGACGCGCTGGGCGAGAACGAGACGGTCACCTACAGCCGCAACCGCCAGACGACGCCCGCGCCGTCCGGTCCGTCGGCCCCGCGCGACCCGAACGGAGCGCAGCCGCGATGAGCACGATGGGATCCACCCCGCCGGCGACCCGGCCGGACCGCGTCCGCGAAGGCCTGCTGCGCAAGGCCGGCCTGACGCAGGCGCAGATCGACGACGTGCTGAAGACCGAGCGCGAGACCGGCCAGCACCTCGACCAGGTGCTGGTCGGCAAGAACGTGCTGTCGGAGGCCAAGTGCATGGCGTTCTTCGGCGAGCTGCTCGGCCTGGAGTTCCGGCCGAGCCTCGACGGCGTCAACGTGCCGCCGGCCTTCATCCAGCACATCCCGGTGCAGTTCGCGCGCACGCACGGCCTCGTCGCCATCGAGGACACCGGCGGGCTGCTGCGCGTCGCGACCCACAAGCCGCTCGACGTCCAGCCGATGGACGACCTCGCGACGCTGCTGAGTCGCGAGATCGAGGCGGTGCTCAGCACCCGCGGCGAGGTGGCCAACCTCATCAACCGCGCCTACCGCCACAAGGCGGACGGCGTCGACGAGGCGCTGCAGGACGTCAAGGACACGGACATCGTGTCCATCGCCGAGAACATCCACGAGTCGGAGGACCTGCTCGACGCCAACAAGGCGCCGGTCATCAAGCTGGTCAACATGCTCCTGTTCCAGGCGCTCAAGCTGCGCGCCTCGGACATCCACCTGCAGCCGTACGCCGACCGCTTCCAGGTGCGCATGCGCATCGACGGCGTGCTGTACGACATGGAGTCGATCCCCAAGCGCGCGCAGGAAGCGATCATCTCGCGCGTCAAGGTCATGGGAAAGATGGACATCGCCGAGCGCCGCCTGCCGCAGGACGGCCGCGCGTCCATCCGCATCGGCGACGGCGACGTCGACGTGCGCATCAGCACGGTGCCGGTGGCCGGCGGCGAACGCGTCGTCTTCCGCATCCTCGACAAGACGACCAAGATCTACTCGCTCGACCAGATCGGCCTCGAGCAGGACGCCGAGCGCACGATCCGGCGCTACATCAACTACAGCCACGGCGTCATCTTCGTCACCGGCCCCACCGGCTCGGGCAAGACGACGACGCTGTACGCGTGCCTCGACGCGATCAACGCGCCCGACCTCAACATCCTGACGATCGAGGACCCCGTCGAATACAACCTCGACGGCATCAGCCAGGTCCAGGTCAACGTCAAGAAGGGCCTGACCTTCGCCAGCGGCCTGCGCAGCTTCCTGCGCCAGGACCCGGACGTGATGATGGTCGGCGAGGTCCGCGACAACGAGACCGCCGACATCGCCATCCGCGCGGCGCTGACGGGCCACCTGGTGTTCTCGACGGTCCACACCAACGACTCGGCGTCGACGGTCACCCGCCTCATCGACATCGGCGTCGAGCCCTACCTGGTGTCGTCGTCGCTGCTGCTGGTCATCGCCCAGCGCCTGCTGCGCACCATCTGCCCGAACTGCCGCGAGCAGGTCACGCCGACGCAGGAGATGCTCTACCACCTCGAGGACCTCAAGCTGACGCCCGACCAGTTCCCGGAGGGCAAGCTGTTCGCCGGCAAGGGCTGCGACGAGTGCTTCCGCTCGGGCTACGCCGGACGCACGGCCATCTACGAGGTGATGCCGATCGACACGCACATCCAGGAACAGATCGTCAACAAGGCGACAGCCAGCCAGATCAAGCGCGGCGCCCTCGAGCGCGGCCTCAAGACGCTGCGCATGACGGGCGTGCAGAAGCTGCTCAACGGCATGACCACGCCGGACGAGGTGCTGCGCGTCACCCAGCTCGACGTGCTGTGACGGAACAGGACTGACGTGCCCATCTTCGAATACAAGGCGATCGACGGCGACAACAAGGTCAAGAAGGGCATCATCGACGCGGACACCCCGCGCGACGCCCGACTGAAGCTCAAGAAGGAGCGCCTGTTCGTCACCGACATCAAGGAGTCGGCCGGCAAGCGCAAGGCCACGCTGCGCATCAAGGGCGTCACCGGCGTCGACGCGCCGAACAAGCTCCGCACCGAGCAGGTCGCCCAGGTCACGCGCCAGATGGCGTCGCTGCTGCAGGCCGGCATCCCGCTGGCCGAGGCGCTGCGCATGATCATCGAGCAGGCGCCCGACAAGAAGATCGAGTCGGCGTTCCGCGACATCCGCGAGAAGGTGACGCAAGGCATGCCGCTGGGCGACGCCGTGCTGCAGCACCCGGCCTACTTCACCGACCTGTTCAGCAACATGGTGAAGGCCGGCGAGTCGTCCGGCGCGCTCGACAAGGTGCTGGTGCGCCTCGCCGGCTTCCTGCAGGCGCAGACCCGGCTCAAGAACAAGGTCGGCGCGGCGATGATCTACCCGATGGTCATGAGCGGCGTCGGCGTCGTCGTCGTCGCCGTGCTGATGACCGCGGTCGTGCCGAAGGTGACCCAGCTGCTGAAGGGCCGCGGCCAGGAACTGCCCGGCCCGACGTACGTGCTGATCAGCATCTCGGACTTCCTGGTCCAGTACTGGCTGCTGGTGATGATCGGCCTGATCGGCGCGGTGCTGCTGTTCCAGGTCTTCGTCAACAGCGAGAAGGGCCGGCTCGCCTTCGACACGTTCAAGCTGCGCCTGCCGGTCTTCGGCGACCTGATGCGCAAGCAGGCGATGGCCCGCTTCACGATCACGCTGGCGACCCTGCTGCGCTCGGGCGTGCCGGCGCTGCAGGCGCTGCAGGTCACCAAGGCGGTGCTCGACAACAAGGTGCTGCAGAACGCGATCAACACCGTGCACGACCGCGTGCTAGAGGGCGCCGACCTGGCGACGCCGATGAAGCAGACCGGCGTCTTCCCGCCCACCGTCTCGTACATGGTCGGCGTCGGCGAGCAGGCCGGCAACCTCGAGGAGATGCTCGAACGCGTCGCCGCGACCTACGACGAGGAGGTCGACCTCGCGACGCAGAAGCTCACCAGCGTCATCGAGCCGATCATCATCGTCGCGCTGGCGACGATCGTCGCCGGCATCGTCATCGCGATCGTCATGCCGCTGCTGCAACTCCAGCGCGCCTGAGGCGACGCTGCGGCAGCGCGCCGCGCCTCACAGCAGGCCGCGCGCCGCCGCGATCTCGCGCGCCAACGCCAGCAACGCCGCCGGCGCGTTGCGCGCCGGGTCCTCGGTGACGCGCTCGAGCAGTTCGTCGAGCAGCGCGCCCAGCGCCTTGCCCGGGGGCAGTCCCAGTTCGCGCATCAGGTCGCGGCCGTCGACGGCGAGGTCGCGCACCGCCAGCGCGTCGCCGGCGGCCAGCACGCGGGCGACGTGCTCCTTCATGCGCTGCAGCGGCGCCAGCTCCGCCGCGTCGATGGACTCGCCCTTGCCGCGCACGTCGGCCTCGTTGAGCGCCCACAGGTCGTTGATGCGGTCGCGGCCGACGCGCCGGATCCAGCGCCGCACCGCGGCGTCGGTCCAGTTGTCGTAGTGGAACAGGTGGTGGCGGACGAGGTCGACGACGCGGCGGCGCTCTTCGGTCGAGAAGCGCAGCCGTTCACAGATGGGCTCGGCCATCGCCGCCCCCACCTTGTCGTGGTCGTAGAAGGTCCAGTCCTTCGTCTTGTCGCTGAAGGCGCGCGTCCGCGGCTTGCCGACGTCGTGCAGCAGCGCCGCGATCCGCAGCACCGCGTCGCCGCCGCAGCCGTCCATGCAGGCCATGCCGTGGCGCCAGACGTCGAAGCGATGCCACTTGTTCTGCGCCATGCCGACGCCCTCGAGCAGCTCGGGGCACGTGATCGCCAGCATCCCGGTGTCGCGCATGACCTCGAAGGCGCGCGACGGCCGGGGCGCCTTCATCGCCTTCATCCACTCGTCGCGCACGCGCTCCGGGCTGACCTTGCGGAACGTGTCGAGCGTCGGCGCGATGGCCGCCGCGGTCGCGGGTTCGAGGTCGAACTCGAGCGTGGCGACGAACCGCGCGGCGCGCAGCGCGCGCAGCCCGTCCTCGGCGAAGCGCTCGCGGGGATCGCCGACGGCGCGCAGGACGCGGCCACCGAGATCGGACCTGCCGCCGAACGGGTCGACGATCGCGCCGGTCTCCGGGGTGACGGCGATCGCGTTGACGGTGAAGTCCCGGCGCGCGAGGTCGGCGGTGATGTCGTCGACGAAGCGCACCGCGTCGGGCCGCCGGCCGTCGGAGTACGCCGACTCGCCGCGCAGCGTGGTGACCTCGTAGTGCGCGCCACCGTCGACCACCGTCACCGTGCCGTGCTGGATGCCGGTCGGCACCGCCTTGGGGAAGGCGCGCAACAGGTCGTCGGGGCGCGCGTCCGTGGCGACGTCCCAGTCCGCCGGCGTCGCGCCACGCAGCGCGTCGCGCACCCCGCCGCCGACCAGCCACGAGCGGAAGCCGAGCGCCCGCAGACGCGCGACGATGCCGTGCACGGCGTCCGGGACGAGACGTAGGTCGAAGGCGGCGTCCACGGCGGGTGGTCGCGGCGGGCGCGCGCCCGCCGCCGTTCAGCGGCTCACTGCAGGAACAGGATCTCGCGGTACTTCGGCAGCGGCCATTCCGCGTCGTCGACCATGGTCTCGAGCTGGTCGGCCACCGTGCGCAGCTTGCCCATCGCCGGCACGACCTTGTCGCGGTAGGTCTTGGCGTGCTTGTCGGGCGAGCCGTCGTGCGCCTCGGCGTGCTCGAACTCCGCCTGCAGGCCGTCGATGGCGTCGACGAGCGCGTCGATCAGGCCGCACATCTCCTTGAGCCGCTTCTCCTGCGACTTCACCTTCATGCCCGCGGCCTTCGCGGCCGCGACGCTCTGCGCGACCGTCAGCTGCGTGCGCTGCGCCGCCGGGAGGAGCATCGTCCGCGCGATCGAGAGGGCGCTCTGGCCCTCGATCGCGATGGCCTTGCAGTAGGCCTCGAACATGATGTGCATGCGCGACTCGACCTCCTTGGCCGAGAGCACGCTGAAGCGCTCGAACAGCTCGGCGTTCTTCTTCGCGCCGAAGTTGCCGATGGCGTCGACGGCGTTGCGGAAGTTCGGCAGGCCGCGCTTCTGCGCCTCGGCGTGCCACTGCGACGAGTAGCCGTTGCCGTTGAACAGGATGCGCTTGTGCTTCTTGAACAGGTCGACGACGACGTCGTTGACCGCCGCCTCGAGGCCCTTCTTGCCCTTGGTCCGCTCGATCTCGTCGCTGATGAAGCTCATCGCGTCGGCGACGATCGTGTTCAGCACCGAGTTGGGCTTGCCGCAGGCCTGGCTCGAACCGACGGCGCGGAACTCGAACTTGTTGCCGGTGAAGGCGAACGGCGACGTGCGGTTGCGGTCGGTGGCGTCGCGCGGCAGCGGCGGCAGCACCGAGACGCCCAGGCGCATGGTCTCGCGCTTGCGCTCGCTGCCGCGGCCGGTGCCCGCGATCATCGCGTCGACGACGTCGGTCAGCTGCTCGCCGAGGTAGATCGACAGGATCGCCGGCGGCGCCTCGTTGGCGCCGAGGCGATGGTCGTTGCCGGCGTGGGCGATGGTCGTGCGCAGCAGGTCGGCGTGCACGTCGACGGCGCGCATCACCGCCGCGAGCATGACCATGAAGCGCATGTTCTGCTCGGGGCTCTTGCCGGGCTCGAGCAGGTTGTCGCCGGCGTCCGTCGCGACCGACCAGTTGTTGTGCTTGCCGGAGCCGTTGATGCCCGAATACGGCTTCTCGTGCAGCAGGCACTGGAAGCCGTGCTTCTGCGCCACCTGCTTCAGCACCTCCATGCAGAGCATGTTGTGGTCGACCGCGATCGTCGAGCGCTCGAAGATCGGCGCCAGCTCGTACTGGCTCGGCGCGACCTCGTTGTGGCGCGTCTTGACCGGCACGCCGAGCTTCCACAACTCGGCCTCGACCTCCTGCATGAAGGCGAGCACGCGCGGCGCGATCGAGCCGAAGTAGTGGTCCTCCAGCTCCTGGCCCTTCGGCGGCTTGGCGCCGAACAGCGTGCGCCCCGTGGCGACGAGGTCCGGCCGCAGCATGTACAGGTCGCGGTCGACGAGGAAGTACTCCTGCTCGCAACCGAGCGTCGGATAGACGTACTTGACCTTCTCGTCGCCGAGCAGGCGCAGCAGGCGCACGGCTTCGCGGTTGAGCGCCTCGGTGCTGCGCAGCAGCGGCGTCTTCTCGTCGAGCGCCTCGCCGGTCCAGCTGCAGAACGCCGTCGGGATGCACAGCGTCGAGCCGTTGGTCGTCTCGCGCAGGAACGCCGGCGACGTCGGGTCCCACGCGGTGTAGCCACGCGCCTCGAAGGTCGCGCGCAGGCCGCCGCTCGGGAACGAGCTCGCGTCCGGCTCGCCCTTGATCAGCGCCTTGCCGGAGAACTCCATGATCAGCTTGCCGTCCTCGATCGAGGCGAAGCTGTCGTGCTTCTCGGCGGTGCTGCCGGTCATCGGCTGGAACCAGTGCGTGAAGTGCGTCGCGCCGCGCTCGACGGCCCACTCCTTCATCGCGTTGGCGACCTGGTCGGCGAGCGCGTGGTCGAGCTCGCTGCCGTGCTCCATGCACGAGCGCAGCGCCTTGTAGGCGCTCTCGGAGAGGCGCGCGCGCATCTGCTCGAGGCCGAACACGTTCGCGCCGAAGATCTGCGGCACGTTGGCCGGCATCGGCGAAGCAACAGGCGTCTTGCGGGCGATCAACTGGATGGCGGCGGTGCGCGCGGCGGCTGACACGGATCAGGCTCCTGGTGGGCTCGTGGTTCCGAGGGGTTCGCGAAGCGGTTCGAAGGCGAGGAAGCTAGCGAAGCGTCGCAGCGAATACACCGCGACGGCGAAGTTGCGCAGCACGGCGCGCGGCGTAGCGTTGGCGCAGTGCGAACGGCTCGCAGCTTCTCGATGCTCGTCCTTGCGCTCGCTGGCGCGTGCGCCAGCGCGCGACCACCGCTCCAAGCGGCGCCGACGAGCCTCGCCATCGCCTACCGCCGAATCGCCGGCGTGGAGAATGCGGAGACTTCTCCACATGCCGTGCACATCGCGCTGCACGCGGTGCGCGATCCAATCGCAGGCCCATCGCTCGACGCCGCGGCAGCGGTGATCACGGGCGCGCGCGGCGCGCCATTCCGCGGCGCGACCTCGTTGCCAGGAGACTCGGCGTGGCTCACCGGCGACGCCGCGGTTGCCGTCGCCGCGAGCTTCGCTGCGCCCGACGCCGCCGCACGGCTCGCCGCGGTCGACGCCTGCGCGACGCGCGATCTGCTGGCCATCGCGACCGCCGGCGCGCCGGCGCTGCCGACGCTGCGACTGCAACAGGGCGGCGACGCCGGCGTTTGGGTGCGCATCGGCGTCGGCGGCGGCGACGA
>JBEITC010000603.1:0-1981 GCA_040375075.1 Planctomycetota bacterium
GCGAGGTCGACGGCGCCGCGCCAGCAGCGATCACCGGGCGCGGCCGCCGCCAGCTCCAGCAACCGCAGGTCGAGCTCGCCGAACTCCGGACGGGCGTCGAGCGCCGCGAGCGCCGCCACGCCTTCTTCTTCGCCGAGCACCTGCTTGCGCTCGGGGTTGGCGAGCACCTGCTCGATCGCGCGCGCGCGCAGCGCGTCGGTCAGCTGGCCCCACTGCGCGATGGCGCGCTGGACGAGGCGGCGACCGCGCTCGGCCGGAGCCGGATGCGCGTCGCGCCACTGCCGCTCGGCGCGCCAGAACGACGCGCGGTCGCCATCCTTCGTCGGATCGCGGTAGAGCTGCCAGGCCTCGGCCTCGAAGCGGGCCTGCACCAGCTGCACCAGCGCGTCGAAGCGCGGGTGCGCGTCGGCCGGCATCGCCGCCTGGGCGCGACCATCCGGCGTGCGCAGTTCGAGCACGCGCGTGCGCGGCAACGCGGTGTCGAGGTGCAGCGACGTCGCGTCGAAGATGCCGCCCTTGTCGAGCGCCGCCAGCAGCTCCGCCATCTGCGACGGCTCGAGCAGCAGCTCGGTCGCGCCTTGCACGGGCAAGGCGCCGGCGACGCCTTCGGCGAGCAAGCGCACGTGGCGATCGCCCTGCCGCCACGTCACCACGGCGGCCGCCGCAGCGCGCGCGTCGAGCGCGACGCGATCGCGCACGGCGACGAACGTCGCCTTCTGGTCCTTCCACCACGCGCGCCACGACAGCGCCTCACCGGCGGCGGCGACGCGGCCGGTCGCGCGCTGCAGTCGCTCTTCGCACGGCCGGCGCAGCAGGTCGAGGTTGGGCACGAACTGCTGCGGCTGCACGACGTCGAGCAGCGCTTCGACGCAGGCGACGTCGGTGGCCGGATCGGAGGGCGCGCCGCGGTGCAGCAGGTCGGCGACGGCGACGGCGACGAGCGAACGCGACAGCAGCTCCGCGTCGGTCAGGTGCGGCGCGAGCGCGGGCAGCAGGTCCGCCGGCAACGCCTCGGGCCCCGTCTCGGCGGCGATCTGCGCCAGCGCGAAGGCGGCGTAGGCGTAGCCGCGGTCGATGCGCGGCGCCTTCAGCACCTGCTGCAGCGGCGCGACCGCGGGACCGCGCATCGCCACCAGCGCGGGGCACGAAGCCCCGGCGAGCGACGGGTCCTTCGACAGCAGCTCGACGAGCCGGCCGGCAGCGTCGGCCGAGGGCAGCGCCTTGAGCATGTCGATGCCGCGCAACTGCAGGTCGAGCGTCGACTCGCGCGACAGCTCGAGCGCGAACGGCAGGTCGTCGGCGGCGAGCATCGGCCCGATCAGCTCGGCGGCATGCCGGCGCGCGCCGGCGATGCGGCCGCGCACGCATTCCTTGAGCGCCGCCTTGGCGCCATCGCCCTTCAGGTACGCCATCGTCTCGAGCACCGGGCGCGTGGCGTCGCCGAGCGGGCGCGACAGCAGCTGGAACAGCAGCTCGTCGGCGACCTGCGGCGAGCGGGTGCAGAAGCGCCGGGCCGCGACCATCAGGCCGCGCAGTTCGTGGGAGCGGGCGCTGCGGACGACGTCGAGGACGAGCCGCGGGATCGACTCGGGCGCGTAGGCCCCGGCCATCTCCTGCAGCTTGAGTTCGATCTTCTGCTCGGGGCCGTGCAGGTCGGTGAGATCGCGGCGGAAGCGCTCGATCTCGGAGATCGGCGGCGGCGTGTCGACCCTCTCGGCGACCGGCTTGCGGGGCGGCAGCTGGATGTCGCCACCGCGCGGCAACTGCGGGACGGCGAGGAGGAACAGCGTGGCGACGAAGCTCATGCGGATGGACGCCGGCGTGGCGCCGTCGCGGCGAGGGGTAGGCCGCGGGCGGCGGAAGGGCCGCGCATGATAGCGGCGCAGCGCGCCGGTGTCGCCCGCAGCGGCACGGCGCCGCCCGGCACGCGTGGCGGCACGGCGGAACAGCGCACCGATCCACGCGCGGCGCCACGGCTGCA
>JBEITC010000225.1:0-6357 GCA_040375075.1 Planctomycetota bacterium
CGAAGCCGCGCTCGCCGGCATCGGCGCCGACGCGCCGGTCGCCCTGCGCCAGCGCGCCGTCGCGCTGCTGTCGAAGACCGATCCGGCCAAGGCCGTGCCGGTGCTCGCGACGCTGGCGCAGAACGCGCCGCAGGGCGAACGCCAGGCCGCGTTCGAGGCGCTCGGCGGCATCACGCATGCCGACGCCACCGCCGTGCTCGCCGGCTGGCTCGACCAGCTCGCCGCCAACACCGTTCCCACCGCGCTGCAGCTCGACCTGCTGCAGGCCGCCGGCAAGCACCCAGCGCTCGCCGCGCGCACGACGCCGTTCCTCGCCGAGGACGGCAAGGACGCGCTCGCCGGCTGGCGCGTGGCGCTCGAAGGCGGCGACGCCGGCAAGGGCCGCTCGGTCTTCCACGACCACGAGGCGACGCGCTGCACACGCTGCCACGCGCTCGGCGGCAGCGGCGGCAACGCTGGCCCAGCGCTCGACGGCATCGGCAAGAAGCTGACGCGCGAGCAGTTGCTCGAAGCGCTGGTCGCGCCGAGCGCTCGCATCGCCGAAGGCTTCGGCGCCACCACCGTGCGCCTGCACGACGGCACGATGCACGTCGGCGTCATCACCAAGGACCAGGACGGCGAAGTCGTCGTCGCGCCGGCGAACGGCGACCCGGTCCGCATCCCCGCCACCGCCATCGCCTCGCGCACCGCGAACGCCGAGAGCGCGATGCCGAAGATGGCTGGCCCGCTGGATCGGCGTCAGGCGCGCGATCTCGTCGAGTTCCTGAGCCGACAGCGCAAGGACTGAGGCAGCCAGCGCGCGCGGCGCGAGCCCGCCGGCAGGCGGGCGCCATCGCCCGTGCGCCGCTAGGGAAGCTGCGGGCGGCCGCGCAGCGCGCCATCACCGCTTGCAGCGGCTCCGGCGCTGGCGCCGGAGCCGCTGCGGCTGCCGCTCACCAGAGGCGGATGCGCCAGCCGTCGGTCAGCTCGAACCGGAAGCCGAGGCCGATGTCGCAGGCGAGCGCCGGCGCGATCACCTGGTTGCCCTGGACGAACAGCTCGTAGCCGACGCCGGCCGGGATCATCGGGATCTGCCAGTTGTAGGAGGTGCCGACGCTGATCACGTCGAGCGTCGCGCGCTGCAGGCAGCCACAGGCGCCGAGCGGCGCGCCCGGGTCGTTGAAGCCGATCACGATCAGCGGGATCGCTGCCGGGTTGGCGTTGATCATGTCGATCTGCGCGAGGCCGCCGACGTGCGGGGCGCCGCGCACTTCGAGGCTCGCCGACGAGCAGCCGCCACCGAGGTTGGTGAAGGCGCCCGGCAAGGTCGTCGTCGTGCCGTGCAGCTCGAACGGCAGTGCCTGGCCGGAGCCATTGCTGACCATCGAGGTCCACGTGCCGGCCGTCGAGGCGGAGATCGCATCACCGGTGACGCGCGAGCCGAGCACCGAGATCGGCGGGACGAACGGCCCGACGACGCTGCTACCAGTGAGGCCGTAGCGGAGGAAGTAGCGGCCGCCGGCGATCGACGCCGAGTTGAGGTTCAGCGGGTTGGCCAGCGTGACCAGCACCGACTGGATCGGTCGGGTGGTGTCGGTCGGGGAAGTCTCCACGGCCCGGTACGCGCCGGTCATCGTGTTGATGACCGTGTACCCGGCGAGCCCGACGAGGTTGTTGGCGATGCCGGGGCTGCCGGCAACCGGCAGGCCGCCGGCGCGCGGATCGCCGGCGTAGACCTCGAGGAACACGCCGTTGATCGACGGCGACGTGGCGCCCGTCTGGTAGGCGAACAGCTCGATCGCGCTGACGCAGACCGGGCCGTTGGTGACGAAGTCGTCGGCGACCGTCTGCACCGCGGGGTTGGCCACGAAACCGAAGACCGTCAGGTTCATCGGCGCCGCGGTCTGCACCATGCTCAGCGGCGAGCCGCCGTTGCCGCCGGTCGGGTGGGTCACCAGCGGACCGGCGTCGTAGACGAGCGGCCGCTCGACCAGCAGGTCGAAGACGCCGGAGGATTGGTTGAAGCCGCCGACCCGGATGAAGTGGACGCCGGCGGCAAGGTTCAGCGTCAGGCGGGAGCCCAACGAGCAGTCGTCGTCGTTGCAGCCGACCAACGTCGGCAGGAGGCAGCTGCCGCGGAAGACCTGCATCACGGTGTCGAAGTTGCGCGTCGGCGTGCAGGTGCTGAACGTGTGCGTGCCGCCACACCCGGCATCGAAGCGGAACCAGACGTCGCGCCCCGCTGAGCCGCCGCACGTCCAGGCGTTGGCCGACAGGCTGGAGCCGACGCTGCTGAACGGACCGTTCTGGCCGACACCGACGTCGATGGCGGCGAGGCAGGCGTCGTTGGGCGCCACCGGCAAGGCCACGGCGAGGATCGCCGTCTGCAGGCCCGCGTTGAGGATGCTGGTGCCGCTGTTGGTGGTGCCGGCGGTCGTCGTGCAGCCGCCATTGGTGTGGATGCCGATCGCGAGGCCGGTGGTGTTGTCGATCACCGGGCTGCCGGAGTTGCCGCCGCAGGTGTCGAACGCGTAGTTGAGCCGGTTGCCCGAGATGCTGACCAGCGGTCCGGTGTGCGTCTGCTGCACCTGGTTGCGGGTGCCGGTGCCGTTGGCCGAGGCGCAGCTGCAACTGGCGTTGCCGCCCGCGGCGCTGTTCGTGTCGGTGCCGTCGAGTCCGTAGCCGTAGTTGCGCAGCGTCGTGTTCAGTGCCGGCAGCGCCACGGCGAGATCGAAGGCGCTGCCCTGCTCCTGGAACGACGTCAGGCCGGTCGTCGAGTTCGGGAAGCAGCGGAACGCCCAGTAGTCGTTGCCGATGATGGTGTCCGCCGACTGCGACGACGCCGTGTCGATCGCGAACTGCTTGGACGGCGGCGGGAACGCCAACGCGCAGTTGGCCGCCGAGCTGGGCACCTCGAACGCGAGCACCTGGCCGGTGCCGTAGCAGTGCCCGGCCGACAGGTGCACCTTGTCGTTGCTGCCGACGGGGAAGTCGATGATCCAGCCGGTGCAGCCGAGCGGGTCGATGCGGCCGGTGCGCGGGTCGGCGGACGGGATCCGGTTGTCCGTGGTGCCGCAGATCGTGTCGGGCACCATCGGCTGGGCTTCGCCGGCCATGACCTCCTGGATGACCACCTGGTTGCCGGCCGTGTTCGGCCCGGCCACCAGCTCCACCAGCACGGCCTCGCCGTTGAAGTAGGCGCTGGTGTTCGCCCACTGCACGACGTGCTCGCTGCGCATCCGCATGGTCGCGCCATCGCGCACCGCGGTCATGCGCAACTCGCTGTCCTTGCCGAGCGCCGCCCGGGCGAAGTGCAACCGCATCCACGGCGTGCCGGCCGAAGCCGTCACCAGTTGGCGCCAGACGACGCCGTCGACCGGCGTCGGGTTGTCGTGCCGTCCACTGTCGACCTGCATGTACTCGACGTGGTGCGGCGGAGCCTGCACCTGGGCGGCCAGCGGGACGGACAGCGCGAGGAGGCCCAGCAGGGCCGGCAAGGACCTGGGCAGCAAACGGGACGCGGCCGTGGCCGCGCAGTGGGGCAGATTGGGCATCGAAGTTTCTGGAAGGGGTCGGACGGGGATCCGTCGTGTAGGACCGATCCCCGTGTGCGTCCGGTCGTGACGACCTTTCCGGTGGGATTCGTCGTCCGTGCGCTGCGGCCCGAGCCACTGGCCGTCAGGCGGCAGCGCCCGCTGGCGCGTCGCCGCGCCGCCCACCCGGCGGCCCGGACCCGGCGCCTGACTGCCCTTCGGCCCCATTCGCTCGCACGCACCTGCGAGGTCTGGCTGCTCGCTCCGCACCCTCACGCCAGCAGCTCCCGCCGCACCTTCCCGAACACGTCCGTCAGCCGGAAGTCGCGCCCCTGGAACCGGTACGTCAGCTTCTCGTGGTCGTGCCCCAGCAGATGCAGCACGGTCGCCTGCAGATCGTGCACGTGCACCGGCTTGTCGACGACGCGATGGCCGAGTTCGTCGGTCGCGCCGACGACCGCGCCGGCGCGCGTGCCGCCGCCGGCGAGCAGCATGCTGAAGCAGTGCGGGTGGTGGTCGCGGCCGAGGAACTTGCTGCCGTCGCGCGCTTCGTTCATCGGCGTGCGGCCGAACTCGCCGCCCCACACGACCAGCGTCTCGTCGAGCAGGCCGCGGCGCTGCAGGTCGACGAGCAGCGCGGCGAGCGGGCGGTCGAGCTGCCGCGCCTTGGCCGGGAACTGCGTCATCAGGTCGTCGCTCGGGCCGGTGCCGTGGATGTCCCAGCCGGAGTCGTGCAGCTGCACGAAGCGCACGCCGCGTTCGACGAGCCGGCGCGCGAGCAGGCAGTTGTTGGCCAGCGAGCGCTGGCCCGGCGTGGTGCCGTACAGCGCGTGCACCTCGGCCGGCTCGGCGGCGAGGTCGGTGGCCTCGGGCACGGACAGCTGCATGCGGAACGCCAGTTCGGCCTGCGCGATGCGTGCTGCGGTCTCGGGGTCGCCGTGCGCTGCGAGCGCCTCGGCGTCGAGGTCGACGCCGGCGCGCAGCGCGCGTTCACGGCGGGCGCGGTCGTAGCCGGCCGGATCCTGCAGGTAGAGCACCGGTTCGCCGGCGGCGCGGAACTCGGTGGCCTGGTGCACCGACGGCAGGAAGCCGCTCGCCCACAGCGCCTTGCCAGCACTCGGCAAGTTGCCGCTGAGCAGCACGACGAACGCCGGCAGGTCGCGGTTCTCGCTGCCGAGCCCGTAGCTCGCCCACGCGCCGAACGACGGCCGGCCGGGCCGCGGCGCGCCGGAGAACAGCAGGTGTTCGGCCGGCGCGTGGTTGAACTGGTCGGTGACCATCGAGCGCACGAGCGTGCCCAGCGACAGCTGCTGCGCGAGGTGCGGGAACAGCTCGCAGACCTCGGTCCCCGACGCGCCGCGGATCCAGCCGTGCGGGTGGCCGAGCAACAGCGGGTGGCCCTTGATGAACGCGAAGCGTTCCTTCTGCAGGAAGCTGTCGGGGCACTTCTGCAGGTGCAGCCGGTCGAGCGTCGGCTTGCGGTCGAACATGTCGAGCGTCGGCGGCGCGCCCTCCATGTGCAGCCAGATGACGTTCTTGGCGCGCGCGACGAGCGGCGGGCGCTTGTCGTCGCCACCGAGCAGCGAGCGCAGCGCCAGCGCGCCGAGCGTCGACGTCGAGCCCTGCAGGAAGCGGCGGCGGCAGGCGAGCGTGCGCAGGAGGTCGGCGTTCATCGGCGGGTCACGAACTCGTCGAGGGCCAGGACGACGGATGCGAGCACGCTCCACGCCGCCAGCTCGCCGGCGTCGGCGCGCTGGAGGCCGGCGATCGCTTCGGCCTGCTGCGGCGCTGCGGCGAAGCGCGCGCGTTCGTCGGCGAGCAGCTGCCGCGTGCGCGCGTGTTCGCCGGCCGACGGTGCGCGGCACAGGCAGCGCCGCCACAGCGCGTCGACGCCGGCCGCGTCGTCGGCACCGGCTGTGGCCGCTTCGCGCGCCAGCCGGGCGAGCGCCAGCGCCGGCTCGCGGAACTGCGGGTCGTTCCACAGCACCAGCGCCTGCAGCGGCGTGTTGGTGCGCGGCCGCCGCAGCACGCACGCTTCGCGGCTCTGCGCGTCGAACACCATCATCGCCGGGTGCGGGCTGGTGCGCCGCCAGAAGGTGTAGAGCGCGCGGCGGTAGCGATCGGGCCCGTCGGCCGCGCGCCACTGCGCGCCGCTGTACATCTGCAGCCAGACGCCGTCGGGCTGCGGCGGCATCACGCTCGGGCCGCCGATCGTCGGCGTCAGCACGCCGGCGACCGCGAGCGCCTGGTCGCGCAGCGTCTCGGCCGAGAGGCGGAACGTCGCGCCGCGCGCGAGCAGGCGGTTGTACGGATCGTGCTCGCGGTGCGCTGGCGTCTGCGACGACGACTGGCCGTAGGTCGCCGACAGCACGATCTGCTTGAGGAAGCCGCGCAGCGACCAGCCGCCGTCGCGCAGTTCGCACGCGAGCCAATCGAGCAGCTCCGGGTGCGAGGGCAGCTCGCCCTGCGCGCCGAAGTCCTCGAGCGTGGTGACGAGGCCCTGGCCGAACAGCTCGCTCCAGAGCCGATTGGCGAGCACGCGCGGCGTCAGCGGATTGGCCGGCGCCACCAGCCAGCGCGCGAAGCCGAGGCGATCGCTCGGCGAAGGCGCACCGCCGAGCCAGCTGGCCCACACCGCCGGCAGCCCGGGCTGCACCGGGTCGCCCGGGTCGAGGAAGCTGCCGCGCCGGTGGATGCGCGTCGTGCGCCGCCGTTCCGTCGGCAGTTCGCGCAGCACCGGCACCGCGGGACCACGTTGCTTGGCCAGCTCGGCCTCGAGCGCTGCGACCTGCGCGCGCGCCGGCGCGAGTTCGGCGGCGTGGGCGACGAACTCGGCCGCGAGGCG
>JBEITC010000175.1:0-7591 GCA_040375075.1 Planctomycetota bacterium
GCGAGCCGCTGCGCGTGCCGCTGGCGCATCGCCACGGCTGAGCGCGCGGACCAGGATCGACGCGCGCCCGCAGCCTGCGCTTCGTGGCCGCCACCGCGGCCGCGCGGCGTGCGCGACCGGGCCGGCGACGACGCGCCGCCTGCGCACTCTGGTCGACCCGCACCGGGCCGTTGCGCGCAGCGGCGTCCTCGACCTTGCGCACGTACGTTCGCAGGCATGTCGAGAACGCTCCTTGCCGCCTTCGGCGCCGCCCTCGTCGCCGTCACCTGCACCGCCCCCGCGCCCGTGCCGCCGCCGACCGAACCGCAGGTCGCCAGCAGCCGCGGCGGGGCGCTGTTCGAACGCCACTGCGCCGTCTGCCACGGCCGCAACGGCGACGCCGACACCGCCGTCGCCGCGCTGCTGCTGCCGCGGCCGGCGGCGTTCCGCGATGGCCTGTTCAAGCTGGTGAGCACCGACAACGGCGTGCCGAGCGAAGACGACCTCGTGCGCACGCTGCAGCGCGGCATGCCGGGCTCGACGATGTTCGCGTGGAACTGGCTGCCCGAGACCGATCTGCGGGCGCTCGCGCAGCACGTGATGCACCTCGCCATCGAAGGCCGCGCGGCGTCGATCGGCCGCACCGCGGAAGCCGCCGGCCGCCCGCTCGCGCCCGCCGACGCGATCGCGCTCGCCGAGAAGCAACTGCGGCCGGGCGCTTCGGTCGACGTCGGCCAGCCGCTCGCGCGCGATGCCGCCGACCTCGACGCCGGCCACCGGCTGTACGAACGCCACTGCGCGTCGTGCCACGGCCCCGACGGCCGCGGCCTGCCCGGCGCCGCCAACTGGCCGACCGACGGCACGTGGCTGTGGCCGCGCGACCTGACCGCCGGCTACCTGCGCGGCGGCGCCGCGCACCGCGACCTCGCCTGCCGCATCCGCGCCGGCATGCCCGGCGCCCGCATGCCCCCCGTCACGCTGTCGACGGCGGAGACCGAGACGCTGGTCGCCTACGTGCGCAGCCTGATCCCCGACGGCGCCGCCGAGCACCACGTGCAATGGCGGCGCACGATCCGCGCGCCGAAGCTGGCGCAACTGCCGGCGACCGACGACGACGCCGGCTTCGCCGCGATCGAAGGCGTGCGCCTGCCGATCACGCCGATCTGGTGGCGCAAGGACGCCGTGCACGACGTCGTGCTGCGCGCTGCTCACGACGGCCAGGACGTCGTGCTGCGCATCGAGTGGGGCGACGGCACGCGCGACGCGGGGCCGCAGCACGGCCAGACGATGGGCGACGGCGTGGCGGTGCAGTTCGCGCGCACGATGGACCCGCCGCTGTTCGCGATGGGCAGCGCCGCCGAGCCGGTCAACGTCTGGCGCTGGCACGCGTTCGATCCGCGCGCGACCGCCGGCATGGTCGACCTGCTCGCCGGCCAGCGGCATGCCGGCCTCGACGCGACGGTCGGCGGCGGCGTGGCGCCGGCGGCGGCGGCCGAGTCGATCCAGGTCGGCGGGCCGGCCAGCGCGCGCTCGGCGACGGGCAGCGGCGCGCCGATCGCCGCGACGCCGCAGTGGCGCGATGGCCGCTGGACGCTGACCTTCCGCCGCACGCTCGCTGCGCGCAGCGCCGACGAAGTGGCGCTCGCCGCCGGCGCGCCGACGCTGTTCGCGCTGGCGGTGTGGGACGGCGCGGTCGACCGCGGCCCGGCGTCCAAGTCGATCACCACGTGGCACGAACTCGAACTGCAGCGGTGACGGCGACCGGTAGGCAAGAACTCAGTCGAAGAAGCGGAAGCGCACGATCGCGCGGAGCGCCCGCAGGCCGTCGACCCAGGTGATCTTCTTGCCCTCGGCGAACTGACGGCCGGCGTAGCGCACCGGCACCTCGACCAGCCACGCCTGCATGCGCGCGAACTTCGCCGTCAGCTCCGGCTCGACGGCGAAGTCGTCGCTGCGGATGGCGATGCGCTGTCCGACGTCCCGGCGCATGGCCTTGTAGCAGGTCTCCATGTCGGTGAGTCTGAGGCCGGTCAGCAGGTTGCTCAGGAAGGTCAGCAGCTTGTTGCCGAGGAAGTGCACGTAGACGTGCACGCGCGCGTTGCCGCCGCCAAGGAAGCGCGAGCCGTAGACGACGTGCGCCTTGCCCTCGACGAGCGGGCGGAGCAGCGCCGGGTAGTCCTCCGGCGAGTACTCGAGGTCCGCGTCCTGGATCAGCCAGACGTCGCCCATCGCCACTGCGAAGGCCGTGCGTAGCGAGGCTCCCTTGCCGCGGTTGCGATCGTGCCGAAGCAGCCGGATGGTCGGGTCAGCGGCGGCGAGTTCGCGGAGGATCGCGCCCGTGCCGTCGGTCGACGCGTCGTCGACGACGACGATCTCCTTGCGGAACGGCGCGGCCTTCACCGCGGCGATCACCTCGCGGATCGTCGCCTTCTCGTTGAAGGCCGGCATCAGCACCGACAGCAGGAAGTCGGCGGGCAGCGGGGCGGGCGGCGGCAGCGGCGGCATGCGGGCGCGCGAGCGTACGACCAACCTCCACCGCCGGCACGCGGCGCGGCCGGCCCGGCGCGGTATCTTCGCGGCCATGGCCACGACCCTGCGCTGTCTTGCTGTCCTCGTCGCGTTCTTCCTCGCCGCCTGCACCGCCGAGTCGCCGCAGCCCGCGGCGCTGGCCGCGCCCGTCGCGGCGACGCCGGAGATGACCGCCAAGCTCGCCGCCGCCGACGGCAAGGACGGCGCCGTCGACAAGTGCGTGCACCGCTGCGCCGGCTGCGCGCTCGGCATGGACGGCAGCGACAAGTGGCCGCTGCAGGTCGGCGACTACGCCATGCACTTCTGCAAGCAGGGCTGCCTCGACCGCTACCGCAAGGACGCCGCCGGCGAGCTCGCCGCGCTCAAGGTCGACTGACCGGCCATCGGGCGCGATCGCCGCATCCGTGCGCGACCGGCGCGGCGAAGACGCGTAGCCTCCGCGCCCTCCCTTGACCGCACCTGACCATCCCGAAGCCGCCCGCGGCGCCCTCGCCGCCTCGGCGGTCTACCTGTTCTGGGGGCTGGTGCCGCTGTACTGGAAGCAGCTGCAGCACGTCGACAGCTGGGAGATCGTCGCCCACCGGCAGGTCTGGGCGCTGGTCGCGCTGCTGGCGATCCTCGCCGCGACCGGCGGGCTCGCCGCCGTGCGCGCGCTGATCGCCGACCCGCGCAGCGCCGCGCAGACGTTCGCCGCCGCGGCGCTGCTGGCGACCAACTGGCTCGTCTACGTCATCGGCGTCAACAGCGGTCGCGTCACCGAGTGCAGCCTCGGCTACTACCTCGTGCCGCTGGTGAACGTGCTCGCCGGCCGCTTCGTGCTGCACGAGACGCTGCGGCCGACGCAGTGGCTCGCGATCGGCAGCGCCGCGCTCGGCGTGCTGGCGCTCGTCGTCGACCTCGGCGGCATGCCGTGGATCGCGATGCTGCTCGCGAGCAGTTGGGGCGGCTACAGCCTGATGCGCAAGCGCAGCAAGGTGGCGGGCACGACCGCGCTGACCGCCGAGACGCTGCTGCTGACGCCGTTCGCGCTCGGCTGGCTGCTCTGGCTCGCAGCCGACGGACGCGGCGTGCTCGGCAACGGCTCCGTCTCCGACCACCTGCTGGCGTTCAGCATGGGCCCGGTGACCGCGCTGCCGCTGCTGCTGTTCGCCTACGGCGCGCAGCGCATCCGGCTGTCGACGCTCGGCCTGCTGCAGTACCTGTCGCCGAGCGTGCAGTTGCTGCTCGGCATCGTCGTCTACGGCGAGCCCTTCACCACCGGCCGCGCGATCAGCTTCACGCTGATCTGGGCCGGTCTCGCGGTCTACACCGCCGACAACCTGCTCGCGCGCCGCGCCGCCTGAGCGCGCGCCGACGGCCGCGCCGTCAGTGGCCGAAGCGCAGCTGCAGGCCGTTGGTCGACGACCAGCCGGCGCCCGCCGCGCCCGGGTCGTTGGGGAACCACGCCTGCACGTAGAAGGAGAAGCCGACCAGCAGCGGCTCGTCGGGGAGCGGCACCGGCGCCGCGAACGCGCCGGCTGCGCCGATCGGCAGCGGCAGCGCATCGAACGACGCCACGTGGATCGTGCCGCCGTCGAACGGCAGCGTCGCCGGCTGGTCGCCGACCAGCAGCAGGCCGCTGGCGAAGGGCAGCGCGTTGGCGACCGACAGCGTGAAGCCGGCGCCGAGCACGGGCGGCGTCGCCGCCAGCACGGGCACGCCGTTCTGGCCGGGCTTGCCGGCTCCGTACGGGATCGCCGCCGCCTGGCCCTGCGTGCCGGCGATCGCGAACGGCGCGTCGCTGGCGTCCTGGCCGCTGCGGCCCTGGGCGTCGCGGGCGACGACGCGCAGCCGCGCCTGCGCGACCTGCAGGTTGGGCACCGTCCAGCTCCAGCTGCCGGTGTGCGGCAGGTTGGTCGCCAGCGTGTACGGGTACGACTGGCCGTTGTTGACCGACAGCTGCAGGTCGACGCCCGTCACCGCCTCGTCGTCGTCGGCGAGCCACTCCACCACCACGTTCGCGCCGGGCTGCAGGCCCTGGCCGCCGTTGGGCGTCTTGAGGTACGCCGTCGGCACGAGCCCGCCGCGGTGCGCCGGCACGTGCATGACGATGCAGTGCATGACGCCGGCCGAGGTCACGAGGCCCTGGCAGTTGACCTGCACGACGGTCTTGCCGGGCAGCGCCGCCTGCCACGCCGCGAGCGCAACGGCGTTGTCGGGCGAGACGGTGGTGTTGGTGTAGCTCGGCACGATGGCGACGCCGTTGCACAGCACCATGTTGGTGAACGTGTAGTGCACGCCGCTGACCGAGCGCGCCGGGATGCGCGTGATCGTCCAGCCCTGCGCCGCGAGCGTCGCGGCGGCGCCGTCGCAGATGACGTCCTGCGTCGAGCCGGGCTGCGCGGGCCAGTCGCTGATCATCGCCTTGCGGTCGCCGTAGACCTGCATCCACATGTCGATGTGCTGCGTCGCGTCGACCGTCGTCGGGAACGCGTTCCACAGCGTCGTCTGCAGGCCCTGGTAGCTCTGCCAGTGGCCGACGATCTGCGCCTGCGACAGCGACGGGTTCTCGTTCTGGATCAGCACGGTCGCGTGGCCGGCGCCGAGCCCATCGAGGTGGAAGTTGCCGCCGCCGTGCACCAGCGGGATGCCGTAGACGCGATGCTTCTTGAAGCCGCCGAAGTGGTCCGGCATCACGTCGTCGTTCGGCCGCGGCCGGGTGTAGGTGTGGTCGACGATGGCGCGGCAGTCGCCCTCGAAGACGTAGCGCGGGCCGTAGTCGCGGATCCAGATGGTGTCGGTCGGCGCGACGAGGGTCACGACGCGCGCCATGTTGCAGCCGGCGGCGGCGAGCGCGCTGGTCGCCGTCGTCGCCTCGGCGGTGGTGTCGCAGTAGACGAAGGCCTTGGCCTGCCCGGTGGTCGTGACGTAGCGCGCGATCTGCTGCACGACGGTCAGTTGCGCGGTCGTGCCCTCGTACGCGAGGCAGAGGCCGTCCATCGGCTCGTACTCGGCGGCGCAGCGCACCGGCCCGGTCGGCGGCGGCGTCGGCACGTCGGCGGCGGCGGTGATCGGGTTCTGCAGGATCCAGGCCTGCTCGGCGGCGGTCAGCGACCGCGGCACGTCGGCGCCTTCGGGATACTGCTGCTGGGCGCCGGCGGCGGCGGCGAGGGCGAGGACGGCGGCGGGAACGGTCGGGCGCATGGCGGGTGGTGGCGAGCGGGCGGCCGCAGAAGGATGCCCCATGCTGCCGACTCGTCAATCGGCGGGCGCGGACGGCGCAGCGCCCGCCGATGGCATCGACCCTTGGCGCGAACTCCCCCGCGCCGCTTCGCACTAGGGCGGGATTGCACCTAGGTAGTTCCACCTGGATCGTGCGCGTTCGAACGACTTGCCTGGTCGTCGCACCAACCGCCATGACCCAATCCATCGTGATGCCCTTCCAGGAGCCAGCGCTCCTCGAACTGGACGACGACCGCATCCTGCAGGCCACCGTCCGCACGGCGACGATCTTCGGCGTCGGACCCGAAGGCCTCGTCGGCGCGCCGGCTGGCAAGTGGATCGCGGGCATCGAGCGCGACGGCGCGACGGTCACCGTGCCGCGCGAGACCGTCGGCCGACGGCGCGATGGCACGCACTTCCGCTGCCGCATGCAGCGGCAGGGCGACGGCAAGTGGCTGCTGCAGTACCTGCCCGAGGCCAGCGAGATCCTCGACCTGTTCCAAGGCCAGCGGCGCATCGTCGACCGCATCGTCCGCGGCGATCCGGTGCACGACGTGCTCGGCGCGATCGCCATGCTGGCCGAGCAGCACACGCCGGGCGGCATGCGCTGCTCGATCCTGATGCTCGACGAGCGCGAGGGCGTGCTGCGCACGGTGGGCCAGCCGTCGCTGCCCAAGGAGTTCACCGCTGCGATCGACCGGCTCGTGCCGGCGTACGGCAAGGCCTCGTGCGGCCACGCCGCCGCCACCGGCGTGCAGGTGCTGACCACGCAGATCGACGGCGACCCGTGGTGGAAGGACTTCGCCGGCTTCATGGCGAAGTACGGCATCCACGCGTCGTGGTCGAGCCCGATCCTCTCGCCGCACACCGGCAAGGTGTTCGGCACGTTCGGCATGTACTACCCGGCGCCGCGCTACCCGACGCCGGCCGAGCTCTACCTGATCGAGACGTTCACCCACCTCGCCGCGCTGGCGATCGACCGCCACCACAGCGACGAGGTGCGCCGCGCGCACGGCGAGATGCTGCAGACCGCGCAGATGCGCGACCGCTTCTTCGGCACCGTCGCGCACGACCTGCGCTCGCCGCTGCAGTCGGTCGTGCTCGGCCTCGATCAGCTCGAGGCCTTGCGGCCGGAGCGCACGGCCGAGGAAGCGCACGCGTTCGCCGTGGTGCGGCAGGCGGCGTCGTACCTGCTCGACGTCGCCGAGGACGCGACGCAGCTGTCGCGGCCGTCGAGCGAGGTCCGCCTCGCGAAGGCCCCGCACGACCTCGCCGCGCTGGCGCGCGACGCCGCCGCCGTCGTGCACGAACAGGCCAAGCGCCGCGGCATCGCCATCGAGGTCAGCACCGGCGCCATGCCACCGCGCGCCGACTGCGACGCGGCGCGCATCCGCCGCTGCATCGTCAACCTGCTTTCCAACGCGATCGGCCACTCGCCTGCCGGCGGGACGATCCGCGTCGAGGTCGTCGACGACGTCGGCGCCGGCAGCGCCACCATCCGCGTCGTCGACCAGGGCCCCGGCCTGCCCCCCGGCCGCGAGTACCTCGTGTTCGAGCCGTTCGTGCAGCTCGGCGAGCCGCACGAGCAGAAGGGCAGCGTCGGCCTCGGCCTCGCCATCGTGAAACGCTTCGTCGAAGCGCACGGCGGCGCCGTCGGCGTGCAGTCGGAGCCCGGCAAGGGCTCGCGCTTCTGGCTGCGGCTGCCGGCCGATCCCTCGGCGATTCCGGTGCAACTCCCGACGGCGCGCACGGCACCCGCCGTGCGGCCCGCAGCCGGCACGGAGAGACCGATCGAAGGCCTGCGCATCCTGGTCGCCGACGACGACGAGCTCCTGCGCAGCGTGCTGAAGAGCGGCCTCTCGCGCGCCGGCGCGAAGGTGAC
>JBEITC010000431.1:0-3601 GCA_040375075.1 Planctomycetota bacterium
GCCCGCGCCCGGCCGGCTGCCCGGTGGCCCCGACAACCTGTTGGTCTGCGGCGATTGGACCGACACGGGCCTGCCGGCGACGCTCGAGGGCGCTTCGCGTTCCGCCGAGTGCGCGGTCGCGGCGGTGGCGGACGGGCGGAGCTGACGGTGGCGCGGGTTGGTGGCTGCGGACGTCCGGCAAGCGGCCGGAAGCATGGCGGCGTGCCTCGGGCCACAGCGCATGACCGATGCCCTGGTCCCGCAATGCGAGCAGGCGCTGCGCCGCCGGCGGCGGCGGCCGCACGCACACGATGACGCTCCTGGGTTCGCTGCGGTGTCGGCGCGCGACCGGAGCTGGCGCGCCAAGCCACGCAGACGCCCCGTCGAGCACGACCCGGCCAGGATGCGCGCAACCGCGCGGAACCTGCGCGGCGGCTCGGGGTGGCCGCGCCATCGGGCGCACGAAGCGCTCAGCACCCCGGCGCGACTTGGCGCGCCGTCGGACGCTCAGCTCAGCGCTTCGTCGATCTTGACCGCGATCTCTTCGAGCAGCACGCGCAGGCGGCGGCGCTCGGCGTCGAGGTTCTTCACCACCGCGACGAGCTGCTCGACGTTGCGCACGTCCTCGAGCTGCTGGTGGAAGCGGTCGGCGGCGACCGACTCGACCTGCCGCAGCGTGCGCGGCGCCGCGACGACGGCGGCGACTTCGGTCTTGGCCTTGCGCGAGCCGCGCGGCTTCACCGGCACGAGGCCGAGCATCGCCTTGGCGCGGCCGTACATGATCGGCGCGATCTTCCAGCCCTTCTGCTCGCACTGCGTGCGCAGCGCGGCGTAGCTGAGGCTGCTGTCGCGGCGCAGTTCGTTGACCAGGAAGTCGAACGCATCCGAACCGCGCCGGCGCGGCGCGACCATGTCGCTCGCGGGTTCGTCGGCTTCGTCCACTTCGTCGGCTTCGTCCTCGTCGCGGCTGCTGGCTGCCGCCGTCATGGCGAGCGGCGCCGCCATGGCGACGGGGGCCTCGACCTGCGGCGAGAGACCCTGCGGCGACAGCACGATCGCGCGCGACGGCTTCTGCATCGGCGGCAGGCCGAGCTGCTTGCGGGCGCGGCCGTACTGGATCGGTTGGATCGTCACACCGGCCTCGCCGGCGAGGCGCCGCAGCGCGGCGTAGTCGAGGTCGGGGTTCTCGCGGAGGCGTTCGACGGCGAAGGCTTCGCCGGAGATGCGTTGCGGTGCGGGCATGGACATGGCGTCGGGCGGAATCAGGGGGGCGCAGATGCAATCGCGCGCATTGCCGTCGCGCAAGCGGCAATCATGCCATCATTCGACGTGGATGTGGCGACCGCCGTTCTCCTCGGCGAGCGGGCCGAGGAAGTCGGTGTCGTTCTTGGCGCCGAACGTGACGCAGTGGATGGCGATCCGCCGCAAACGGTTGGTCTCGCGCACGCGCCGGCGGATCTCCTCCTTGTCGACGATCGCGCCGACCGTCGGCGCGCCGTCGGTGATCACGTACATCGTGTCGAAGCCGGCGGCGTAGTACTTGTCGTGCAGGCCGCGCCCGCCGAAGTCGAGCGCGGCGTGCAGCGCGTCGTAGAGGTTGGTCGGGCCGTTGGGCCGCAGCGTGTCGAGGAAGTTGCCGAGCAGGTCGTCGCGCGCGGTGTCGTCGAGCTTGACCAGCGCCGGGCGGCCGCCTTCCTGCCGCCAGATGCGCACCGTGTCGCTGAACACGACGAGGTTGACCAGCGCGCCGTCGGGCAGCGACATGATCAGGCGCTTGAGCTCCTGCACGACCAGCTGCGCCTTGGTGCCGGTCGCCGTCGGCTGCGCGTTGGTGGTGGCGCCGGTGATCTTCGCCGGCTCGGCCATGGAGCCGCTGAAGTCGACGACGAAGAGCACGCGGTCGGACTCGACCTCGAGGTCGAAGAACTTCTCGTAGCGGCTCTCCTTCGGCTTCTGCGCCTTCTGGTCGGCGAGCGTGCGCACGGCGAACGACGCGCCTTCCTTGGCCCAGAACTGCTTCCACGGCTCGATGCTGCCGCGGGCGACGCTCTGGCCGGTGAGGCCTTCGAGGATCTTGTGCAGGCGCACGTCCATCGCCCACGGGTCCTTCTTGCGCGCGAGCTCGGCCTCGAGGCCCTTGATGAGCTGCGGGATCACGCACTTGCACTTCTGTGTCGCGAGCCCGAACGCGGCGGCGCTGCGCACCTGCCACGTCTGGTCGCGCACCAGCAGTTCTTCGAGGCGCGCGTTGGCGTCGGTCTGCGTCTTGGCGACGGCGGCGTCGGGCTTCTTGCCGAGCGTCTCGTCGACGTGCGGCGCGAGCGCTGCGCCGATCGCGTTGGCGGCGGCGATGCGCACGTTGGGCTCGGCGTCCTTCAGCAGCTCGACGAGCGTCGGCACGAGGTCGAGCGTCGGGTCCTTGGCCATCGCGTTGACGGCTTGCACGCGCAGCTCGGTCGGCATCGAGCGGCAGGCCTTCATCAGCTCCAGCTGCGCCTCGATGCTCGGATGGCCGCCGAGCACGCGCAGCGTCGCGGCGGCTTCGACCTGGTCCTTGTTCTTGGTCTGCGCGCGCAGGCCGGGCGTCGCGAGCTTGCCGAGCAGCCACGGCAGGATGCCGTCGCCGGTCATCGTGCGCAGGCGCTGGTTGGCCATCGCCTGCACGCGCCACGGCTGCAGCTCGCGCTGGAAGTCGACGAGCTCGACGGCGTTGTCGGCGCCGCCGGCCTTGGCGCCGCCGCCCGGCTTGGGCTCGACCGTCGCCAGCTCGAACAGCAGCTGCGCGGCCGGCAGCGTGTTCCACTGCGCGACCTTCTGCATGCGCTGGTCGAGCGTCGCCACCGCCGCGTCGTCGACGACGCCGTCCTTGACGAAGCGCACGGCGCCGACGCGGTAGTCCTGCAGCCACGTGCGCAGCGCGGTGACGTCGCCGGCGAGCCCCGGATCCGCAGGTGCTGCCTCGGCCGGGGCGGCGGCCGGCGCGCCGGCAGGGGCGGTGGCGGGCTTCTTGCCGGCGGTCGGCTTCTGCGCGGCGGCGGGCAGCGCGAGGGCGGCGAGGGTCAACCACGGCACGAAGACGGCGCGCATCGCTGCATGGATACGCGCGGCGGCGGCGGTGGGGAAGGGGCGGGGTGGTGCGGTAGCGTGCGTCGACCGGCGTGACGCCCGGATCGTCCGGCGTTCCGTCCTGACGTGCCGCATGACGCCCACCCCAAGCCGCCAACCGTCGAGCCCGCTAGCGCAGCTGCGCGTCCTCGTCGCGCGCCTGCCGCTGCCGCAGCAGCGCCTGCTGCGCGCCGCGCGCACGGCCATCCGCCGCCGCTTCCCGACCGCCAACGAACTCGTCTACGACTACGGCCGCTTCGTCGTGCTCAGCTACTCGCCGACGGCGCGCGGCATCGACGCGGTCGTGGCACTGGCGGGGCGGCCCGACGGCGTGTTGCTGTACCTCAACCAGGGGCCGGCGCTGCCCGACCCGCAAGGTTTGCTGCGCGGCAGCGGCAAGGCGACGCGCTACCTGCCGATCGTCGATGGCAAGCAGTTGGCCCATCCGCGCGTGCGCGCGCTGCTGACGGCGGCGGCGCAGCACGCGCGCGCGCGACTGCCGGCGACCGGCAAGGGA
>JBEITC010000227.1:0-6314 GCA_040375075.1 Planctomycetota bacterium
CGATCTCGACCTCGTCGAGGTCGCCGGCGAACGGTTGGCGGGCGCCGATGTTGTCGCCCAGTCGCAGCCGCGCTGCCGGCGCGCCGCCGACGCCGGGTTCGGCCGTGCCTTGCAACACGCCGTCGAGCCACAGGCCCGCGACGCCTGATTCGGCGTCGAAGGCGGCTTCGACGGCGTGCCAGCGGCCGTCGTCGACGCGCTGTCGGGAGCCGATGCGCACGTCGCGCCACGACCACGCCTCGAACGACAGCGTGCCCGGCGCGCGGCCGAGAACCAGCGAGGCGGCGACCGCTTCGCCGTCGCGCGCCATCAGTGGCGTGCAGAACGTCGCCGTCGTGGTGCGCAGTCGGCAGCGCAGCGTGAACGACGCCTGCGACGAGAGGCCGCACGCGCCGACGTCGATGCGGCCACCGTCGCCGCGGAAGCGCGCCGCGCCGCCAACTGCGCCGTCGGCGATGGGCTCAGCGCCTTGCCAGCGCGCATCGGCGTGTTCGAGCGGTTCGCGCGCCGATGGCGCGGGGGACTGCGCCGCGAGCGCAACCGTCCAGGCTGCGGCGGCGCCGAGACGGGCGAGGCGGCGCATGGCAGCACGATAGCGACGCGCCGTGCGGGGCTGCGCGCGGAAGTCCGGCGCCGGCGTCCGGGACGTGCGCCGCGACGGCGCGTGCGGTCAGTGGCTCGCCAGCTGCGACGCGGCGGCATCGGCCGCCGCCGTCGCCTCGGCCGAGCCGAGGAATCCCGTCATGCGACCTGCTTGCTCGAAGCGCTCGAGGATCTGCGCCACGTGCTCGTCGGTGTGGCCGGCGATGTACGACGTCCGGATCAGGTCGTGGCCCATCGGCACCGCCGGCTGCGTCACCGCGTTGGTGAACAGCCCGCACTCGACGAGCGTCCGCCACAGCCGCAGCATGCGCTCCTGGTTGCCGACGATCACCGGGACGATCGGGCTCGCGGGCGTGCCGTGGGTGCGGAAGCCCATGTCGCGCAGGCCTACGCGCACGCGGTCGGCGATGTGGAGCACGCGCTCGCGCATGTCCGGGCGCGTCTCGATCAGGTCGAGCGCCGCGAGCGCTGCGGCCGTCGACGCCGGCGAGATCGACGCCGAGAAGATCAGCGCGCGCGCCGTATGGCGCATGTAGTGGATCACGCGCTCCGGCCCGGCGATGAAGCCGCCGAGGCTGGCGAAGCTCTTGCTGAACGTTCCCATCACGAGATCGGCGTGGATCCCGCACAGTTCGGCTGCGCCGCGGCCGCGCGCGCCGAGCACGCCGACCGAGTGCGCTTCGTCGACCATCAGGCGCGCGCCATACGTGTCGGCGAGCGCGCGGATCTCGCGCAGCGGCGCGAGGTCGCCCATCATCGAGTACAGGCCGTCGACGACGATCAGCATGCCGCGGTTCTGCGCGGCGCCGCGCTGGAGCTGGAACTCCAGGTCGGCCATGTCGTTGTGCCGGAACTTGCGCGTGTCGGCGAAGCTCAGCCGGCAGCCGTCGATGATCGACGCGTGGTTCTCGCGGTCGCAGAGGATGATGTCGTCCTTGGCGGCGATCGAGCTGATCGCGCCGAGGTTGGTCTGGAAGCCGGTCGACATGCAGACCGCGGCTTCCTGGCCCATGAACTTCGCGAGCCGCCGCTCGAGTTCCTCGTGCAGTTCGAGCGTGCCGTTGAGGAAGCGCGAGCCCGAGCACGAAGTCCCGTACTTGCGCACGGCGGCGATCGCGGCTTCGCGCACGGCCGGGTGGTGCGTCAGTCCCAGGTAGTTGTTGCTGCCGATCATGATCAGGCGCTTGCCGCCGATCTCGACCTCCGTGCCTTCGCTGCCCTGCAAGGGCAGGAAGTACGGGTACAGACCCATGGCCTGCAGATCCTTGGCCCTGGTGAAGCCATCGCACTTCGCAAAGATGTCCACTGCTTGGGCGACGATGGTAGATTCCGCGAGGGACGCCTCAACCCCTTTCTTCTCTTGGTCTACGCGGATTCCTACGAACTTCCCCCCGGTGCGTTGCTGGTCACCGGCGCATCGGGATTCGTGGGCGGCGCGCTGGTGCGGAAGCTGCTGGCCGCGGGCGCTGCGCCGGAGCGGATCCGCTGCCTCGTTCGGGATCCCCAGCGCGCCATCGCGCTCGGTCTGCCTGCGTCGTCGTTGGTGCGCGGCGATCTGGGCGTCGCCGGCGGTCTGCGCGATCTGCCGGCAGCGCTGCGCGACGTCGGCGCCATCGTCCATCTGGCCGGGTCGCTCAAGGGCTACCGCCGCGCGCACTTCGACGCCGTCAACGTCGAGGGCACGCGCGAACTCGTCGCCGCCGTCGTCGCGCACGCGCCGCGCGCTCATTTTGTCTGCGTCTCGTCGCTCGCGGCTGCCGGCCCGAGCGTCGACGGGAGCGGGTCGGCGACGCCGCCGGACGCGTCCACGCCGGTGTCTTGGTACGGCGACAGCAAGCGCCAAGGCGAACTCGCGGTCGTGCGCTCACCGCTCGCCTGGACGATCGTGCGTCCGCCGGTGGTGTACGGCCCGGGCGACGCCGCCACGCGCCTTTTGTTCGCGCAGGCGAACGCGCCGCTGGTCGTGGTTCCGCGGCGCTCCGCGCCGCTGTCGATCGTGCACGTCGACGACGTCGTCGCGGCGCTGAGGGCCGCGCTGTCGGTCCGGCCCGTCGGCGCGATCCTGCCGCTCGATGGCCCGGACCGCACCGACACGCATGCGCTGCTGCGCGCCATCGCCGCCGCTTGCGGGCGGCGCGCGCGTTTGTTGCCGGTGCCGTTGCTGCTCGCGTCGCTCGCCGCGCGCGCCAGCGACGCGTTCGCGGCCTTGCGTCGGCAGGCGGGCTTCTTCAGTCGCGACAAGGTGCGCGAGATCGCAGCTTGCGGCTGGGTCGCCGATGGCGGTCCGGCGGCCGCAGCGCTCGGCGTGCGGCCCAACGTCACGCTCGCCCAGGGCCTCGCCGCCGTCGCCGGCGCGCGCTGACGCGCGCCGCGGTCGCGGCCGTCACTTCAGCAACTGCATCAGCAGCGCCTTCTGCACGTGCGCGCGATTGGCTGCCTGCTCGTAGATCATCGATTGCTTGCCGTCGAGCACGGCGTCGGTCGCGGCGACGTTGCGACGCACGGGCAGCGGGTGCATCAGGAAGGCGTTGTTCGTCGTCGCCATCAAGGACTCGTCGACGCGCCAGTCCTGCAGCGAGCGCTTGACCACGGCCTCGCGCTCGGCGTCGTTCCAGTACTTCGGCGCGCCCCACGAGCGGGCGTAGACGATCTCGGCGCCGCGCACCGCCGCATCGCGGTCGTTGACGACGCGCAGCGCGCCGCCGGCGTCCGCGGCCGTCGCGACGCTCTTCTTCATGACCTCGTCGTCGACTTCGAAGCCGAGCGGGTGCGCGAGCGTGATGTCCATGCCGGCGAGCGCGGCCACCTGCAGCAGCGAGTGCGTCGGGCCGAGCGACTTCGGCTCGGGATGGTTGCACCACATCAGCGTCAGCTTGCGGCCGCGCAGCGACACGAGTTGCTCGCGCATCGTCATCAGGTCGGCGAGCGCCTGGCACGGATGGCCGAACGTCGTCTCCAGGTTGATCACCGGCACCGACGAGTAGCGGGCGTAGCTGCGCAGCAGCAGCTCCTGCCGGTCGCGCGCCCAGTCGCCGGTGCGCGCCGCAGCGCGGATGCCGAGCGCGTCGACGTAGCGCGACAGCGTGCGCGCGGCGTCCTTGACGTGCTCCTCGGCGGCGCCGTCCATCACCGCCTGCTCCTGCGGCTCGAGCTCGTACAGGTCGTCGCTGGACAGGTTGATGCAGTGGCCGCCGAGCTGGACCATGGCCACCTCGAACGACACGCGCGTGCGCAGGCTCGGCTGGAAGAACAGCAGCCCCAGCGTCTTGCCGTGCAGCACCTGCCCCGGCTTCTTGCCCTTCACGCGCATGGCGAGGTCGAGCAGGTCGTCGAGTTCGGCGCGGGACAGGTCGGCGGTGGAGAGGAAGTCGCGCTTGCTCACGGCGGGTCTCGGCGGAAGAGTGGCGGGCCGCAGATGGACCGCGACGAGACCATACGCGACGACGAACGCTGGATGCAGCGTTGCCTCGAACTCGCGCAGCAGGCGGCGGCCGCCGACGAAGTGCCCGTCGGCGCGCTCGTCGTGCTCGACGGCGTCGTCGTCGGCGAGGGCCGCAACCGCGTCGAGGCGCAGCGCTCGCCGCTCGCGCACGCCGAGATCGAGGCGCTGCAGCAGGCGTTGGCGACGGTGGGGGAGAAGCGGTTGCCGGGTGCCGTGCTCTACAGCACGCTCGAGCCGTGCTTCCTGTGCGCCGGCGCCATCCTGCACACGCGCGTCGCCCGCGTCGTGTTCGGCGCCCGCGATCCCAAGTTCGGCGCCGTGCGTTCGCTCGCCACCGTGCTGGAAGATCCGCGGCTGAACCACCGATGCCATGTGGCCGAGGGACCCGGCGCCGAGGCCAGCGCATCGCTGCTGCGGATGTTCTTCCGCGGCAAGCGCGGCTAGCGCGGGCCGGCTGCCGGCCACTTGCCCGTTGCAAAGGCGGCGCGGATCTGCACGATGGCCAGCCACATTCGGCGGCGCGCTTCCCGGCGCCCGCCCCTCGCGGAGAGGTGCCAGAGTGGCTGAATGGGCCGGTTTCGAAAACCGGTTGGGCCGCGAGGTCCACGGGGGTTCGAATCCCCCCCTCTCCGCCAACTTTCGTCGCCGCCCGGCTCGACGGCCCTGCCGGGAAGGACCCCGTGCCCGAACGCGCTCGTCGCTAGGCTGACGGCATGGTGGACGAAGACTTCGACGGGTTTCTCGCCCGGTTGTGGGCGGCGACGAGCGCGCAGGAGTGGCGCGGGATCGTCGACCTCGCGATTGCAGCCGCTGCTACCGTGGACGGCAGCGTCTGCCTGGACTGGCTGCGTCGTCTGGGCAATGTCTCGCTGGTTTCCGATAGGGGGATTGACGATCGACCGGGGTCGACGACCGTCGACGAGAGCGCGGCGCTCGCCGACCTGCTGCAGGCCTTGTTGTCGCGGTCTGCGATCCTCGATCTGCCGGATGCCTTCGCGGCGTGCGCTGTTGCGTTCCACAGCCTTCTGGAGGAGCCAACCCTCGTCGACATACCTCGTCGCTACCTCGCCCCTGCATACCTGAATTGGATCGAGACGGACTTCACGTCTGGCATCGTTGTGTACCACGAGCAGTTCGCTCGCAAGGCGACTTCGCAAGAGAAGGTCCAGGCTGCTCGACGTGCGTTGCAGCTGGGCGTGGACGCCTTGTACATCGTCGATCAGGCCCTGGTTGCCGATGCCCTGCCGCATGCGTATCAGCTGGAGCCGGAACTGTTGCCGGGCTGGATCGGAATGCTCGCAGGATCGGAGCTCTTCAAGGCGGACCCGCTCGTCGCTGCAACCGTCGAGCGTTACCGCGCCCTCTGGAACCGCCTGCCCCTCGGCGCCGACCTGCCCACGGCGTTGCGCGACTACCTCGCCGCCGGCGAACTGCACCGCGCCCTCGTCGCCGACGCCAAGGCAGCGGTCGACGCCGTTCAGGACGACGTCGTGCGCCTGCCAAAGCAGTCGCTCGGCATGCTGCTCGAGCGCGACATGCTGCTGCTCATGGCCCAGTTGCCAGCCGAGCTCGAACTCGTCGGCTGCGACGAGGCGAAGGCGCTGCTGCGCGACTACCGCCGGCTGCGCGCGCTGGGCGCCAGCGCGCCGCTCAACCTGTGCCTGTTGCTGACCCGCGCCATAGAGGCGCAGTTGCACCATGCCCTGACCTTCGGCCACGAGGGCGACGTGCGCCGGCGGATCGAGGGGGTCGGACTCGCGACGCTGGCCGAGTTCGCCATGGGGCCGGTCGACAAGCTCGCCGGGTTGGCCGTGCGCCCTCGGCTGGAGAAGGCCGACTGGGAGGTCCTGAACCACGCCGGGCGCATCCGCAACCGCGTCCACCACGAGCCGAGCCGGGTGTGCGGCGCCGACCTCGACCACCTGCAGCGGGCGCTCTTCGACGTCGATCCGCGCGCGCCCCGGTTGCTGAAGAAGCTGGCTGCGCTGCGGTGCGTGCGGACGACCTGACCTGAGCTGCCGGATGGGGCGCCCCGCAAACACAACCGCCCCGCGGTTCGTCACCGCAGGGCGGGTTGGCCGTCGCGTCGGACGGAAGTGGCTCCTCGAGTAGGACTTGAACCTACGACCCGGTGATTAACAGTCACCTGCTCTACCGACTGAGCTATCGAGGATCGCTCGATGGGCATCGGCCCGTTCGGGGCGGAAACCTTAGCGGCCGACCGCAGGCGGTCAAGAACTCGCTGCCGCCGACCAGCAGACCCGGGCCG
>JBEITC010000615.1:0-1911 GCA_040375075.1 Planctomycetota bacterium
CGATGATGTTGCCGAGCCGCGTCTCGAGGTCGGCGGCGCGCGGCGCAACGGCGAGGCGCTGCGCTCGGTGCGGCGCTCGACGAAGCGGCCGAGCAGGCCGAACAGCTCGCGCAGCGCCAGCGGCGCCTGCACGAAGGAGTGGATCGCGTACTTGGCCTTGTCGACGGCCATGTCCTTGACGTTGCCCGGAGCGGTGACGACGAACAGTTCCGTCGTCGTGTCGAACGAGCGCAGGTGGTGCAGCAGCTTGACGGTGTCCTTCTGCTTGGGATCGACGCCGAGGATCACGCAGTCGAACGGCCGGCTGCGCAGTTCGTTGATGCCGGCGTAGCCGGCGCCGACGGTCACCGTGAACTCGGGAAACTGCTGCAGCGCGAC
Organism: Planctomycetota bacterium; assembly: GCA_040375075.1. GTDB lineage: Bacteria > Planctomycetota > UBA1135 > UBA1135 > UBA2386 > UBA2386. Next base: position 379 of record JBEITC010000615.1, read on the forward strand.
CTTGATCTGGTCGCGAAGCAACGGGTCCCGCTCGACGAGCAGCGCTTCCATGGCGAGGTCTATCGACGGTTCCGGGCACGTCGCCTGACCTGGCCCCGAAGCCCCGGCGCCATCGAGGCTTGACCCGCCGCCGCCGCGCCGGTGTCCTGTCCCGCGCGTGAAGATCCTCGCCGGCGTCGACGAAGCAGGGCTCGGTCCCATCCTCGGGCCGCTCGTCGTCGGCGGCGCCGCGCTGTCGGGTCCCGAGGGCGCCGACCCGTGGACGGCGCTGCGGCCGCTGGTCGCGCGCGAGCGCAAGGAGAAGGGCAAGGTCCGCGTCGCCGACAGCAAGAAGGTGCACCAGGGCCCGCACGGCCTGCGCGCGCTCGAGGAGACGGCGCTGGCGTTCTGGGCCTGCCGCCACGGCGATCTGCCGGCGACGCTCGGCGCGTGGCTCGGCCAGCTCGGCGTCGACCTCGCGGCGCTCGCGCGCTGCCCGTGGTACGAGGACCTCTCGCAACCGCTCGTGCACGTCGCCGACGACGGCTTCGTGCGACTCCACGGCGAACGGATCGCGCGCTCGCTGCGCGAACACGGCATCGCCATGCTCGACCTCACCGCGCGGCCGGTCGACGTCGAGGAGTGGAACGCGCTGATCGCCGCGACCGACAACAAGAGCAAGGCTCACTTCCACGCCTACGGCGAGGTGCTGGCGCGCCTGCTCGACGCGGTGCCCGCCGGCGTCGACGGCCACGTCGTCGCCGACCGGTGCGGCGGCCGCATGCACTACGGCACCGACCTGCGGCGGCTGCGGCCCGGCGCGCGCGTCGAGGTCGTGCGCGAGGAACCGGCGGTCTCCAGCTACCGCGTGCACCGCGACGGCAGTGGCGGCGGCGTCACCGCGGTGACGTTCGCCGAACGCGGCGAGGACCGCGCCTTCCCGACAGCGCTCGCCAGCTGCCTCGCCAAGTACGTGCGCGAGCGCATGGTCGGCTGCATCAACGCGTGGTTCCAGGCGCGCGTGCCCGGCCTGCAACCGACCGCTGGCTACTACGTCGACGGCCATCGCTGGCTCGAGGACCTAGCACCGCACCTGCCGGCGCTGGCGGTGCCGACGCAGCGGCTGGTGCGCGTGCGCTAGCGGCGAGCAACCGACGACCGATAGACTCCGCCGCGATGCCAGGGGCCGGGAACGACGCACCAACCGACGCGAACGCGCCGCGCGCGCTGCTGCTCGCCGTCCGTCTCGCGACGGCCGCGAGCGCGCTGCTCGCCGTCTTCGCCGCCGTCGTGCTCGCGCCGCGCGTCTTCTACGCCGACCCGTGGCGCTTCGCGACGCTGCAGGTGCAGACGCCGTCCTGGTCGGCGGCGCTCGCATCCGACAACGGCCACCGCGAGATCCTGCCCAACGTCGTGCGCCTGCTCGAACTGGCGTGGTGCGATGGCGCGCCGTGGCTGCAGGGTGGCGTCGGCCTCGCCGTGCTCGCTGCGGCCATGCTCGCCGCGTGGCGCGCGACCGCCAGCCTGCCGCGCGCGGCCCGCGCCGCCGCCGCG
>JBEITC010000516.1:0-2758 GCA_040375075.1 Planctomycetota bacterium
GCGCGCCGTGCAGGTGCACCCGCAGCCCTGGTTCACCGGCAGCCAGCTCGCCGCCGATGCGGCCGCGGCCTTTCCTGCCAGCGACGAACGCGTGGTCACCGCCTACGGCGAAGGCGCGGACGCGATCGGCCGCATGCTCGCGGCAGCGCCGATCCAGTCGGCGCGGGGCGCTGGCGCGCCGCTGCGCGTGTGCGTGTGGCCGAAGGCGCCGCAGTTCACGGGCGATGAAGACCTGATCAAGCTGCGCGAGACCTGTCGTCTCCACGGCGTTGGCGCGATCGCCGTGTACCACCTCGGTCTGTTGCCGTGGCGCACGGTCGAACGGGTCGCCAAGATGCTGCGCGCATGAACCACGTTCCCGCCTGGTCCGTCGCCGCGTTGCTGGCCGGTGTCGTCTCCGCGCAGGATCCGGACCTCGCCGACGACGCCAAGGCGCCGCGGTTGTGCGTGCTGGTGTCCGTCGACCAGTTGGCGCAGTGGGTGTTCGACGCCGCGCGTCCGCACCTCGCCGCCGACGGCGGCTTCGCCCGCCTGCTCGCCGAAGGCGCCGAGTTCGCCGATTGCCGCTACGCGCACGCGTGCACCGAGACCGGCCCGGGCCATGCCACGATCGGCACCGGCGTCGCGGCGCGTGTGCACGGCATCGTGCGCAACCAGTGGTGGGTGCGCGAGAAGTCGGCGAAGACGTACTGCGTCGACGAGCCGATGGCCGCGCTGCCGGACCTGCCCGAGGGCAAGAACCGCGGCGCTGGCCTGCAGCGGGCGCCGACGCTCGCGGCGGCGATGGAAGCGCGCGATCCGCGCAGCGTGACGGTCAGCGTCGCGTGGAAGGATCGCTCGGCGATCCTGATGGCCGGCGCCAAGGCCGACCTCGCGGTCTGGTGCGAGTCGTCGACCGGTCGCTTCGTCACCAACACGGCGTGGACGGCGACGGCGCCGGCGTGGCTGCTCGAGTTCAACGCGCGCAAGCCGCTCGACCAGTGGTTCGGCACGGCGTGGGAGCGGAGCGGTCCTTCGTCGGCGTACGCGCTGCTGGTCGACGACCGCCCCTACGAGACGACGCACGGCAACGGCCGGCAGCAGCGCACGCTGCCGCAGCCGCTGACCGGCGGCCTGCCGCAGCCGGGGCCGGCGTACTACTCGCAGCTCTACGCGTCGCCGTTCGGCAACACCGCGGTGCGCCTGTGCGCCGAGGCGGCGATCCGCGCGATGGACCTCGGCAAGGACGACGTCCCGGACCTGCTGTGCGTCGGGTTCTCGTCGACGGACGTCATGGGGCACGCCTTCGGCGCCGACTCGGTGGAGGCGCGCGATGGCGTGCTGCGGCTCGACCGCGACCTCGCGTTGCTGCTCGCCTGCCTCGACCGCGAAGTCGGCGTCGGGCGCTACGAGCTGTTCCTCACCGCCGACCACGGCGTGTCGCCGACGCCCGAGTGGGTGCGCGCACAGGGCGTCGACGCCGGCCGTCGCGTGATCCAGACCTTCCTCAGCGCTGCCTTCGAGAAGGCCCTGGCGAACGCGCTCGGCGCGCCGCCTGCTGGCCGCAAGTTCCTGGCGCACGTCGGCGAGTGGTCGGTGTTCGTCGACGACGCGACGCTCGACGCGGTGCGCGGCGATCGCCCGCTCGCGGAGGTGCGCTCGGCGGCGGCGCGCGCGATCGCGGCGATCGCGCCGAAGGTGCCGGGCATCGCCGCGGCCTATGCGACCGAGGACCTGCTGGCGAACGGCGCCGGCGACGACCCGATCGCGCAGAGCCTGATCGAGGCGTTGCACGACGGACGCGCCGGCGAAGTGCAGTTGGTCGTCAAGCCGCATTGGATCGACGGCGCCACGCCGGCGACGCATGGCACGCCGCATCCGTACGACCGCGCGGTGGTCGGCATCGCCGTCGGTGGCGGCGTGCCGCGCAAGGCGGTGGTGGCGCAGCCGATCACGCCGGGCTTCGGCGCCGTGTGGTTCGCGGAACGGCTCGGCTTGCCGCGGCCTGACGGCGTCGTCGACGTCGTTCCCGCCGAACTGCGCGCGGGTCGCTAGCGCGAGGCGCACCCGCCGAAAGGCCTGCCCTGGAGATCCGCGCGGCGTGGCCTTCGCCAACTCGTCGCGCGCCAGCCAGGGTTTGGCGCCGCGCAGCCGCCGATGGCATCGGGCGCTCGGCATGCGCACGGCACGCCGCAATCGGGGCGAACCACCGGAGTCGCGTTGGTGGGGTAGTCTTCTCGGGCTTTCCCCATTCGGCGCCGCCAACGCGGCGTCTCTCGCCATGCAGCGTCCGATCGAAAACGTGCCCCTGCGCGCCGGCGCGCACCCGACCCGCGACGACGGCGTCTGTGCCATGGAGATGGTGGCATGGCTCGCCGGCGAAGCCCACAGCGACGAGCCGCGCTGCGCCTGTCCGGTGCTCGGCGCGCTCGTGCGCGCGAGCAACGACGCGATGACCGACGCGCAGCGCGACCGCTTCCTCCGGCCGTTGGTGCCGCTGCTCGTCGGCACGCGCGCCACGGCCGCGGTCGAGCGCGTGCGCGGCATGCTGGTCGTCGACTTCGTCGCGCGCGTGCTGCTGCCGATGCGCTTGCGCCGCGAACGCCGCCGCGACGAGGCCGAACTGCTGGCGCAACTGCCGACGCTGCGCACCGCCGACGACGCGCGCGCCGCGCTGCGGTTGGCGCAGGCCTTCGCCCGCCACCAGCGCGCCGCGCTGTGGGTGCTGCAACGCGCCGGCGAAGGCGTGCCGCCGGCTCGCTTCGTCGCCGCCGCCGCC
>JBEITC010000414.1:0-3729 GCA_040375075.1 Planctomycetota bacterium
GAGTGAGCCCGGTCGCGCAGGTTTCCCGCGGCGCCTGCCGTTGATGGGCGCAGCGGAGGGAAGCCAACTGGCGGCGACGGTGCCGCGGAGGCCCGTGGCGGCCTGGGCGAGTGAGCCCGGTCGCGCGGCCACGACGGGCGCGGGAACGGGTTGCGATGGCTTTCCGACCGCTGGCCTGAGATGAGCCTGCCGCCTGCGTTCCCGCGCGGCGCGTTCCACGTGGCGCTCGCGGCAGCCCCGCCGCGCGGCGAGATGCCCGCGGCGCCTGCCGAACCACCCGCCGCGGAGGTTGTGCAACTGGCGGCGGCCCGCGTCAGCAAGCCTGTCCGCCCGGTCGCAAGCGGTTCGGCAACCGCCTGCTCTGGCGTCCCGGCCGCTGGCGTGCGTCGCGCGCGTCGCGGAGCTCCGCCGTTGGCCTCGGCCATGAAGATCCGGCGGCGTGTCGCCCGTGCGGCTTTTGCAGTTGCCAGCGGGCGCGATGGGGGCGATAGCTAGCGGCCGACGCATGCCGCTCGACGATCCGAACATCCGCGACGCCATCGACGGGGTCGAACTGCCCCGCATGTCGTTCGGCGACCACCTGGACGAGCTGCGCTCGCGGTTGGTCAAGGCGCTGCTGGCGGTGGTCGTGGCGGTGCTGGCGGTGATGCCTTGGAAGGAGCAGGTCCAGGCCATCATCATCAATCCGTACCGCGTGCAGTGGCGCGCGGGCTTCGTCGACTACGTCGCCGGCCTCGAGGCGAAGGCCACGGCTGCGCAGGCGGCCAACGTCGCGCTCGACGCCGATTCGGCGCGCTTCCTCGAGTACTGCCGGCAGAACCAGGCCGCGATCCTCGCCGGCACCAAGGAGTACTCGCACCTGTTCCAGGTGCAGACCGGCTACCACGTGCCCTACAGCCTGTACGCGATGGGCGGCATCGAGGACATCATGTCCTTCATGTGGGCGTCGATCCTGTTCGCCCTCGTGCTGGCGAGCCCGGTCGTGGCCTGGCAGGCGTGGGCGTTCGTCGCCGCCGGGCTGTACCCGCAGGAGCGCGCGATCTTCTACCGCTACTTCCCGTTCATGGCGGTGCTGCTCGCCGCCGGCGTGGCCTTCGGCTACTTCGTCGTGCTGCCGTACACGCTCGGCTTCCTGGTGCAGTGGATGAACCCCGACCAGGTCGGCGCGATGTTCTCGGTCGGCCAGTTCCTGTCGCTCGAGTTCGCGCTCACCGGCGCGCTCGGCCTCGTGTTCCAGCTGCCGCTGGTGATGGTGGCGCTGCAGAAGATCGGTCTCGTCACGCACCGCGGCTTCCGCAAGAACTGGCGCATGACGATCCTCTGCATCTTCGTGTTCGCCGCCGTGCTGACGCCGCCGGAGCCTGTCTCGATGCTGCTGATGTCGGCGCCGATGGTGCTGCTGTACGGCCTCGGCCTGCTGCTGACGTGGTTCGCCCGCGGCAAGGACGCGCCGACCGCGGCGGCAGCGCCGGCATGACCCTCGTCGGCGAAGTCCTGGCGACCGGCGACGAGCTGATCCACGGCGCGTTGCTCGACACCAACAGCAAGTTCCTCGCGGGCGAGCTGGAACGGCTCGGCGTCGAGGTCCGTCGCCTGACCGTGACCGGCGACGCGCCGGGGCCGATGCGCGCCGCCATCGCCGAGGCGTGCGGCCGCGCAGATGTGGTGATCGCGACCGGCGGGCTCGGGCCGACGCTCGACGATCGCATGCGCGACGTCGTCGCCGAGGTCGCCGGCGGACCGCTGTGGTTCGACGAAGCGAGCTGGCGGCAGGTGCAGGACTGGCTGCTCAACCGCGGCCGGCCGGTGCCCGACAGCAACCGCCGGCAGGCGACGTTCCCGCCGGGCGCCCAGCCGATCGTCAACCCGATCGGCACGGCGCCGGGCTTCGCCGTGACGCTCGGCCGCGGCCGGTTCTTCGCGCTGCCGGGCGTGCCGCGCGAGATGAAGGCGATGCTCGCCGCGTCGGTGCTGCCGGAGGTCGCCGCCATGCCCGGGCTCACGCCGCTGGCACAGCAGTGGCTGCGCGTCCTCGGCCCGTCGGAGGCTGCGCTCGGCGAGCGCATCGAGCGCTTCATGGTCGCGGACCGCAACCCGGCGGTCGGCATCACCGCCTCGGGCGGGCTGCTGACCGTGCGCATCGTCGGCACGGCCGAAAGCGCTGACGCGGCGGCCGCCGCCTGCGAAGCGACCGCCGCGGAACTGCGGCCGCTGCTCGGCGACTGGTTGTTCGCCGAGGGCGCGTTCGACCTGCCCGAACTCGTGCTGCAGCGGCTGCGCGCGCAGGGTCGCACGCTCGCACTCGCCGAGTCGTGCACCGGCGGCCTGATCGCCAAGGCACTGACCGACGTCGCCGGCTCGTCCGACGTGCTGATGGGCGGCGTCGTCGCCTACAGCAACGCCAGCAAGACGGCGCTGCTCGGCGTGCCGGCCGAGCTGGTGACGACCCACGGCGCGGTCAGCGAGCCGGTGGCGGCAGCGATGGCGGCCGGCGCGCGCGCGCGCTTCGCGGCCGATGTCGCCATCGCCACGACCGGCGTCGCCGGTCCCGGTGGCGGCAGCCCGCAGAAGCCGGTCGGCACGGTCTGCTTCGGCATCGCCGACGCCACGGGCGCGCGCGCCTGGACGGCGCGCATCCCCGACCTCGGGCGGACGTTCGTGCGCGAGCGCGCCGTGTTCGAGCTCTGGCGCGAACTGTTGCGCCGCTGACGGCGGCGACGGCCGCGTCGACTATCATCGGCGGCCTCGCGTCGCTCCGTCCGGCGCGCCCACCGCGTGAAGATCTGCCTGTCGTGCGAAGGCGTCAGTGAAACGCCCGCGGAGCGCTGCGGCTTCTGCGGCGCGTGGCTGCTGCCTGCCGACGCGGTGCACTACCCGGTGCGCCGCGGCGAGGTCGACGCCGCCAATCCGCTGCTCGGCACCGTCATCGACGGCAAGTACCGGCTGCTCGGCGTGCTCGGTCGCGGCGGCCTCGGCACGGTGTTCCGCGCGCAGCACACCGGCTCGCTGATGCACGTCGCGCTCAAGCTGCTGCACCCGCGCTTTGGCGAACGTCCGGAGTACCGGCGCGCGCTGGTGCCCGAGGCCCGGCGCGCCGCCGCCGTCGCGCACGAGCGATGCGCGCGCCTGCTCGACGTCGGCGAAGCGGAGGACGGCGCCGCGTATCTCGTGATGGAACTGGCGGAAGGCCGCACGCTCGACCTGCTCGTGCGCGATGGCGCGCTCGCGCCCGGCCACGCCGTCGCCATCCTCGAACAGGTGGCGGACGCGCTGGCGGCGATCCACGCCGTCGGCCTCGTGCACTGCGATCTGTCGCCGCGCAACGTCATGGTCGCCGCGTCCGGCGGCGCGCTGCGCGTCAAGGTGCTCGACTTCGGCATCGCGCGCAGCGTCGCGCTCGCCGGGCAGGCGCGCAGCCACGGCGAGTTCCACGGCTTCGTCAATCCGGCCTTCTCGGCGCCCGAACTGCTCGCCGGACGCGACGTCGACGCGCGCGCCGACCTGTACTCGTTCGGCACGCTGGCGTGGCTCCTGCTGTCTGGCGGCATGCCGGTCGACGACACCGACGTGCGCAAGGCGGCGGCAGCGGTGCTGGCGGGCGAGTTGCGGCCGTGGCCGGAGCCGCGCGGCGTCGGCCGGCGCCTGCGCCGACTGGTGCTGCGCTGCCTGCAGCACGACCCGGCGCAGCGGCCGCAGTCGGTGGCGGCGGTGGCGCGCGAACTCGCGATC
>JBEITC010000172.1:0-7685 GCA_040375075.1 Planctomycetota bacterium
AATGCAGTTGAGGACGGGATCGAGGTCGTGGTCGCGGAGTAGTCGCAGATCGGCGAGCATGTGCTCGGCGGCGATGCGGCCGGCGGGGCTCAGGGTCAGGGCGAGCAGAACGGCCTCATCGAGCGTGGTGATCGCCTCGCCGTTGCCGTCGCCGAGGTACGTCTGCAGCGTCGTCGCGGGCAGCAGCGGCCGCGCCGGCGAGCCGGCGAATGGCAGCACGTAGTTGACGTCGAACTCCTCGAAGCGATTGATCGCGCCGCCCGGTCGTTCGCTGGACGCATCGGCGCCGGCGAAGGGGAAGCGGCCGGTGAAGAGCGCGTACTGCTGGGCCGCGGCCGGAGCGGCGATTGCTGCGACGAGGGTGAGGGCGAGGATGCGTTGCATGGTTGGTTGGATACGTCGATGCCAGCGCGGGATCCTAACGACCGCTCCCGGCCGTCTGCATGCTGGACGCTTCCGCCGCCCCGCATTGCAGGATCTGCGGCGCGTGGCATCCTTGTGCGGCATGTTCCGCAGTCTCGCCGCCATCACGCTCGCCTCCGTGCTCGCTGCCCAGACGCCGTCCACCGACGTCGCCGTCGGCGTGTTCCCGTTCCTCGTCGGGAACATGGACAGCCGGATCCCCGAGATCGTCACCAACTGCCAGACCTACGGCATCGACACGCTGTACGTGAGCGCGTTCCGGGCCACAGGACCCTCGACTGGCGACCTCTGGGTCACCGACAGCGCGGGCGACTGGAACACGGCGTGGGGACCGGTGCGTTCGACCGGCGCGGGCATCCACCTGCAGAACCTGATCACCGCCTGCCACAACGCCAACATCCGCGTCGTGGCGGTGATGAAGTGCTTCAGCGACACCGTGCAGCCTGACAACGCGGCCCACAAGCAGTACCTGCTCAACGTCATCGACTACTTCGTCGACGCCTGGCAGGCCAACGGCCAGCCGGTCTACGACCTCGACGGCATCGCGCTCGACTACATCCGCTACGTCGGCGGCACCAACGTCAACGCCGCGAACGTCACCAACTTCCTCGCCGACGTCCGCCAGCGGATCGGCAATCTCTCGCTGCACGCCTACCTGATCGCGAGCCGCTTCACGTTCGACGGCCCGACGTACGACGGCAACTTCAACTCGTACACGGCGACGATGAACTCGTTGACCTCGCAGTACGGGCAGAACTGGCAGCAGTTCGCGCAGCACGTCGACGTGCTGATGCCGATGGCCTACACCGCCGACGGCTCGATCTACAACACGTACGCGCTGCACCAGGCCTACGTGCGCAAGACCGCCGAGTACGCGCGGCAAGCGTGCGTGGCCGCCGGCTTCCCGACCCGCCGGGTGCAGCCGACGGTGAAGACCTACACCGGCGAGGGCGAGACGACGACGACCGCGACGATCGAGGCTTCGGTCACCGGCGCGTTGCTCGGCGGCGGCGACGGCTACCAGTCGTTCCGCTACCAGTTCCTGGTCAACAACCCGACGTGGTGGACCAAGATGCAGCAGTTCGCGGCGCCGGGCTGCAACTGGCCGCGGCCGCGGTTCACGGCGACGTCGCCGCGCCTCAGCGGCGCCTTCGATCCGACGCAGACGGTCGACATCGACCAGGCCGCTGCCACCCTGCAGGTCCGCTTCGACTACGACGGCGATCGCGTGTTCGACACGCTCTGGTCGCCGAACGCGGCGAGTTCCCGCCTCGCCCGCAGTCCCGGCACGTACGTAGCGACGATGCAGGCGCGCGACACCCAAGGCCACGTGAGCACGACGCGTCGCCGCTACACGGCTGGCTCGGCGGTCACGGTCACGCCGACGTCCGTCAGCACGACGACCGGCGGCCAGGTCCAGATCCAGATCGACGTCGGCGCGGCTGGCGCCGGCAATGTCTACCTCGCCATCGCGTCGATCAGCGGCACGAGCCCCGGCTTCCTCTGGCAGCCCGGCTTCCAGGTGCCGCTCAACATCGACGGCGTCACCACGCTGCTCGCCAGCGACCCCAACGGCGCGTTGCTCGCGAACGGCCTCGGCAACCTGGATGCGCAGGGCCGCGCGACGGCGACGCTGACGATCCCGCCGGCGGCGCTGACGTTCCTCGCCGGCCTGCCGATCTGGTGGAACTTCGTCAGCCAGACGCCCGCGGGCGCGGCGGCCTGCTTTGGCGACACCAAGCAGATGACGCTGACCCTGTGACGGGCCTGCGCCGGCGTTGGCCGGCGTGCATCGGCGGGGGGGCGCAGCTATCGTCCTCGCCCCTGATGATCTCGCTGCAGAACTACGTGGCCGGGCGCTGGACGCCCGGGTCCGGCGACAAGAAGTCCCTCCACAACCCGGCGACGGAAGCCGTGCTCGGCGACGTGTGCGTCGGTGGCGTCGACCACGCCGCGGCGTTGGCGTGGGCGCGCGATTGCGGCGGCCCGGCGCTGCGCGCCTTGTCGTTCGCCCAGCGCGGCGAACTGCTGAAGCAGATCTCGACGCTGCTGCACGAGCGCCGCGACGAGCTCATCGAGATCGCGGCCAGCAACGGTGGCAACACCCGCGGCGACGCCAAGTTCGACCTGGATGGCTGCACCGGCACGCTGGCGTACTACGCCCACCTCGGCGCGACCTTGCCGGCGAGCAAGCATCTGCCCGACGGCGACGGCGTGCAGCTCGGTCGCACGCCGCGCTTCTGGGGCCAGCACGTCCTGCTGCCGCGGCCCGGTGTGGCGCTCCACATCAACGCCTTCAACTTCCCGGCGTGGGGCATGGGCGAGAAGCTCGCCTGCGCGATCCTCGCGGGCGTCCCCGTGATCGAGAAGGCGGGCACGCCGAGCGCGCTGCTCGCGCACCGCATCGCGCAGCTCGTCGTCGACAGCAAGATCCTGCCCGAGGGCGCCTTCCAGTTCGTCGCCGGCTCGGTCACCGGCATGCTCGATCTGCTCGGCCCGATGGACGCCGTCGCGTTCACCGGCAGTGCTGCGACCGGCGTGCTGATCCGCGGCAACAAGAACCTCGTCGCGCGCAACGTGCGCGTGAACATCGAGGCGGACTCGATCAACGCCTGCCTCGTCGGCCCGGACGTCGATTCGGGCGAGACCTGGGACCAGTTCGTCGCCAACGTCGCGATCGACATGACCCAGAAGGCCGGTCAGAAGTGCACGGCCGTGCGGCGCATCTTCGTGCCCAAGGACAAGGTCGCCGAGGTCGAGGAAGCGCTGGTCGAGCGGCTGAAGGCGACCAAGGTCGGCGACCCGGCCGATGGCGACGTGCGCATGGGGCCGGTGGCCAGCGCCGAAGCGCTGCGCGACGTCCGCGCCGGCATGCAGAAGCTGCAGGCCGTCGCGGACACGGTTTGCGGCGGGCCGCAGCCGATCGCGGACAAGGGGTACTTCGTCGCGCCGACGCTGCTGCGCGCCAAGGATGCGCTGGCGCCCGTGCTGCACGAACTCGAGGTGTTCGGCCCGTGTGCCACGGTCATCGCCTACGACGGTTCGGCGGCGCAGGCGGTCGACCTCGTCAACCGCGGCGGCGGTGGTCTCGTCGCAAGCGTCTACAGCGACGAGCGCGTCTTCGTCGAACAGATCGTGACCGGCATCGCGCCGTGGCACGGTCGCGTTTGGCTTGGCAGCGAGAAGACCCACGGCCAGGCGCTCGGACCGGGTGCCGTGCTGCCGGCGACGATCCACGGTGGGCCGGGTCGCGCTGGCGGTGGCGAGGAATTGGGCGGCCTGCGCGGCCTGATGCCCTACCTGCAGCGGACCGCAGTCCAGGGTGATCGCGCGGTCGTCGAGCGCGGCTTCGGTCGTCCGGCGACGCCGTAGCGGCTGAGCAACTCTCCACATTTCCACGGTCCACCGAATTTCTGGTGGCAACCGAGGATGGGGTGTCTGCTAGGCTCTCTTCCACACGGAGGGCCACTGCATGTGGATAGTTGCTGTCAGTTGCTGGTGCCTGCTTGCGTGCGTCGTTGCGGTTCGACTGGGTCGCGTGATCCAGCGTAGTGCGGCACGCGCGACGGATGCGGATCATGTTCGCGTTGCGTCCCGGCGTGTCGCCCGCGGCCGCGTGGCCTGAGCATTCGCGGAGGCCGCGATCCTGGCTCGACCGGGAAGCGCCCTAGGGAAAACAGCGAAGGTCATGGGGTGCTTTGCGCACTGCGTCGGCCTCAGTTGCTGGGCGTGGTGTGGCCCATGCCGAGCTGGGCATGCATGCGGTCCGCGTCGCCGACAGCGATGGCGGCAGACCGAGCGGTTCGCAGGATGCGGCCGACCGTGTTGCGCGGCTCGAGTTGGTGCTGCCGCAGTTGCTTCCCTTCCTCGGTAGCGCCCCCAAAGTCGCTGGTGGCACGCAGCACATGCGCATCCAGTTCGATGCGCGCGGGCGCCTCGCCATCCTGACCAAAGCCCAACCGTCCCGGGCAGCAGCGGTCGCGCTACCTGATGTGCCAAGACGCGCACGGTCGGCTCGCACGCGGTGTGGGCCGCGACGTGGGGGCGGCGGCGCATGCTCGAGGGCTGCGTCGCCAGTTCGCCGCTGTGTTGGCGCAGCACGACGCGAGTCGCCAACTGGGTGCGCGCAGGGCGTCTTCGGCGCACCGGCGGTCGGAAGAGTCGGCAGTCCGACTCGGTGTCGTCGTGGGCCCGGGGTCTTTCGGGCTCGCTCACTTCCCTCGGCCTTTCGGCCCTAGGGAAGGAAATGGTGGGCGTTGCAGGAGTCGAACCTGCGACCCTCAGCTTGTCGAGCTGATGCTCTAGCCAACTGAGCTAAACGCCCGGGTCGAGGGCGCGGATCATGGCGACTCGACGCGCAGAAGCAAGTGGCTAGGCAAGGTTCTCCTCGCGAGGCGAATCGCAGGCGGGCGTCGCCGCGGACGGACGCGGCGCGACCAGCCGGTGCGCGGTAGCCTCTGCGCCGCACCATGGACGCGACTGCTCGCCTCGCCCGCCGCACCGTGCTGCCGCGCCCGCCGCGCGGCGGCGCCACGCGATTGTCATGCGGCGCGTGCGACGGCCTGCTCGAGGCTGCGCGCGGCGGCTACTCGTTCTTGTGGTCCGATGGTCGCAGCGGGCAGCGTGTGCATCTCGGCGTCCCAGCAAGCGGCGACATCGCGCTCGTGCTCGCGCCGCCGCGCAGCTTGGTGCGTGTCGTGTTGCGCGAGCCGGTGGTGCTGGCGCCGGGCGCGCGGCTGCGTGGCTACGTCGGCGTGCCGCTCGCGCCGACGCTGACCTGGACCGACTCCGACGGTGTCGAACACGTGCTCCATGCATTCGCCGCCGGCGATCTCGCGAGTGAGTGGGACGAGCGCAGCGGTCACGTGCAGGTGACGACGTCGCCGTGGTTCCAGCGCTTTCCGGTGCGCGGCGCCGAGCTGCGCGCCATCGTGCCGGTGCGCATCCGCCACTCCGGGCGGGCGCCGTTCGAGACCCCGTTCGTGCCGATCGGCCTCGGCGCCGTCGACCTGAACGCTGCGCGCGGCGCCTTGGTTGCGCGCCCTCGGTCGTTCCAGACCGTCGGCGACGGCCTCGCCGAACGTCGTCGCGAACCGTTGGCGTGGGGGACCTCCGCATGAGCGTGACGCGTCGTCGGCTGGCCGCGCTGGCGGTGGCTTCGGCAGCCCTCGCTGCCTGCAACCCGCCGGCTGGGGATGCGGCCGAGGTCGCGGCGGAGTTGCGCGCGCTGCGCCTTGCGCTCGCCGACCGTGGCGGCGCGCGCGATCCCGAGCGTGCGGCGTTGCACGCGGCGATCGCCGCGGCGGGCAAGACGCAGCAAGACCTGGTCGAGCGGCAAGCGGCGTTGCAGGCCGAGGTGCGCAACTGGTCGCAACTCGTCGCGCAGGAGTCCGGCAGCCAGCGCGGCGCGGAGGCGAAGGCGCTCGCCAGCCGCATCGCCGAACTCGACGCCGAACTCCGGCAGCAGCAAGCGCGTCAGGCCGAACTCGAAGCCGTGCTGCGGCAGACGCTCGATCGCGCTGCGGAGCGCATCGATGCCTTGCTGCAGCGCCGCGAGGGCGCGAGTCCGCCGGCGACCGCTGCCGGCGGCGCGGTCGCGCCGGTCGGCGGCTTCGCATTCGACGTTCGCCTGGTGTGGGCTGCGGTTGCTGCTGCCGGCGTCGTGTCGGCGTCGTACGTTCTGCGTGGCCGGCCGCACGCCGTCCCGACGCGGGAAGCCACCGGCGGCGCCGACGAGGGCGTGCCGGCGGAAGCGATCGCGCCGTTCACGGCGCTGGCGAACGAAGGCGTTGGCATGGCGGCGCCTGCGCCGGCAGGCGCGCCCGGTTGCGAGCGACTGGCCGTAGCGCCCGAGCGTGCGGCGGCGGCGATGGCGGTCGTGGTTGCCGATCCGTTGGTCTTGCGCCGGCCCGCGCCCTTGCTGGCGTCCGGCGTCGAAGGCCTCGCCATCAGCTACTGGTTGGCCCCGGCTTGCAGTCCGGCGGCGCACCAGCGCCTGCGTCAGCGGGCCATGTCCGCCCGCTGAGCGACGGAACCTCGCAGGCGGCGGGGGCGGTCGCTATGGTGCTCGCCCCCAAGACCCTGACCGCGAGAGCCAGCACATGATCATCGGCGTTCCCAAGGAGATCAAAGCTCAAGAAAACCGCGTGGGCGCAGTGCCCGCCATGGTGCTCGACCTCGTCGGCGCCGGCCACACGGTGCTGGTGCAGCAGGGCGCGGGCCTCGGCGCGGGCGTGACCGACGAAGCCTACGTCAAGGTCGGCGCGAAGGTCGTCGGCTCGGCCGCCGAGGTCTACGGCGCCGCCGACATGATCGTGAAGGTGAAGGAGCCGCTGCCGGCCGAGTACCCGCTGATCAAGAAGGGCCAGCTGCTGTTCACCTACTTCCACTTCGCCGCCAGCCGCGAGCTGACCGATGCGATGCTGAAGTCGGGCGCGAACTGCTTCGCCTACGAGACGCTGATCCACCGCAACTCGCTGCCTCTGCTGACGCCGATGAGCGAGGTCGCTGGTCGCATGGCCGTCCAGGTCGGCGCCGTGTGCCTCGAGAAGCACTACGGCGGTCGCGGCATCCTGCTCGGTGGCATCCCTGGCGTCGAGCCGGCCACGGTGGTCATCCTCGGCGGCGGCGTCGTCGGCACCAACGCCGCGAAGATGGCCGCCGGCCTTGGCGCCGACGTCCGACTGCTCGACATCGACCTCGATCGTCTGCGCTACCTGAGCGACGTCATGCCGGCCAACGTCACGCTGCTGCACAGCTCGCCGATCACGGTGCGCGAGCAGATCGTGCACGCCGACCTCGTGATCGGAGCCGTGCTGGTCCAGGGCGCGCGCGCGCCGCGGTTGATCCGTCGCGAGGACCTCAAGTCGATGAAGGAAGGCTCGGTCGTCGTCGACGTCGCCGTCGACCAGGGCGGCTGCATCGAGACGTGCAAGCCGACGACGCACGCCGACCCGACCTATGTCGTCGACGGCGTCATGCACTACTGCGTGGCCAACATGCCCGGCGCCGTGCCGCGCACGTCGACGTTCGGCCTGACCAACGCCACCAGTCCGTGGGCGAAGAAGCTCGCCGGCATGGGCGCGGCCAAGGCGGCGCAGGACCCAGCGCTTGGCACCGCGGCGAACGTGCTCGCCGGCGTCTGCACGCACGAGGGCGTCGCCGAGGCCTTCGGCATGCCGTACCGCGCGCCGAACACGGTGCTGTGACCGGCGGCGACGGGCAACCGGCGCTCGGCCTCTTCGACGCGGTCGTGCTCGGCC
>JBEITC010000185.1:0-7295 GCA_040375075.1 Planctomycetota bacterium
CGCCGCGCGCCGGCTGCAGCCGTGGCGCCGCGGCGGCCCGAACGCCGAGGTCGTCCGCGACGCCGGCTTCCTCGGCGCGCGCCTGCTGTGCCTTGGCGACGGCGGCGACGTCTACCGCGCCATCGCGCTCGGCCCGCTGGTCACGCTCGATCGCGTCCTCGTGCCGGCGGAGCGCGACGCGCTGACGCCGCGCGAACGGCTCGTCGTGCTCGCCGATCCGATCGTCGACTCGCTGCGCGTCATGCAGCGTCAGCACCGCGAGGCCAAGGCCGAGGTGCGCGCCGCGATGAAGGCGATCGCCGGGCTGGCGCTGCAGGCGGACGCGATCCTGCCGCCCGGCGAATCGCTGCAGCGCGCCGAGCGCGATCGCCTGCGCTGGCTGCTGCGCGGCGGCTTCGAGATCGAGTACGAGGCCACCGGCCCGCTGGCGCCGCGCCTGCAGCTGTTCGCCGGCGACAGTCCGCTGCCGATGGTCGAGTGGACGCTGCGCGCCGACAGCGCCGCGTTCCTGACCAATCCCGTCGATGACCTGTCCGGCAAGCGCTGGCACGGCAACGGCACGCGGCTCGCGCGCGCGGCCGGCTCGCTGCAGGCGCGCGAGGACCTCTACGAGAAGGGCATCGCGCTCGCCGTCGTCGAGCGCCTGCGCAAGTAGCCGCCGGCGGTCACTTCGCCGGCTTCGGCGCGACGGCTTCCTGGGCCTTCGGGTCGCGGTGCGCCTTCAGCGCGGCGACGACCGCCGGGTCCTTGCGATCCATGCGCATCAGCGCGTCGAGGGCGCCGGCGGTGTTGGTCGCGCCGAGCGCGAGCAGCAGCGGCGCGCGGCGCTCGGCCTGCGCGGTCTGCTGCAGGCGCGCGAGCAGCTTCGTGGCCGCGTCCTCGCCGTGCAGGCCCTTGCCGATGCGGCCGACGACCGCCGCGTAGCCGGGATCCTGCACCTCGGCGAGGCCGACGAGCAGCGCGTCGAACACGCCGTCCAGGCGTTGCTCGGCGCACAGTTCGGCGAGCGCTGACTTGTAGGCGATGTCGTCGGTCTCGCCGACGGCGCGGCCGATCAGCCGGCTCCAGTGCAGCCCGTCGAGCTTCTGGCGCAGGTCGGGGCGTTCGATCAGCAGCCGCGCCGCCTCGGCGCGCACCGCGGGATCGCCTTCCACGGCGATGGCGAAGAGGCCGCGCGCGGTCTCGTTCGGCCCCGCGCCGGCTTCGCCCGCCGCCAGCAACCGCGCGAAGCGCACGACCGGATCGGCCGCGAGGTCGGCGCCGACCAGCGGGTTGCTGCCGGCGAAGCCGACCATCTTGAAGTACGGGCCCTTGTCGGCCGGCAGCCCAAGGCGCGCGGCGTTGGCGCTCGCGTCCTGCAGGCAGTAGAGCCGCGACTGGCGCGGCGTCGGCCGCTGGTGCAGCGCGAGCTTGGGCCAGTCGAGGACGGTGACGGCGCTCGCGCCGCGCGCGCCGCGCACGTCGAGCACGACCTGGACCACGTGCAGCGTGACGTCCTCGTCGTGCGGCGTCTTGGCGACCTGGCGGCCGACGACGACCGCGTCGGCGGCGACGAGGCCGTGCCGCAGGTCCTGGGCGGCGGCGGGGAGCAGCAGGCCGATGGCGGCCGCGCAGGCGATGGTGGGGAGGCGCATGTCAGTTGCCGTAGGTGACCTGCTCGCGCAGGTAGGCCAGGTTGAGCCGGTTGAACGCCGTGTCGGCGGCGATGGCGGTGCTGTACGAGAGGCTCGGGCTCATCACGTTGATGGCGCCGGCCGGGAAGAGCGGAGTGGCGACGATGTGGCCGTTCGTCGAGCCCGGGAAGTTGACGGGGTCGCCGCCGTAGAGGCCCGCCGGCATCGCGCCGTCCTGCACGAGGCCCATCGAATGGCCGCACTCGTGCGCGACGACGGTGGCGCAGAAGCGCGCGAAGTCGCGGATCGCCACGTCGATCTGCGTGCGGCGGCCGTCGCTGATCGTGCCGGCGAGACGGCCGGCGTCGTTCGCGGTGGCGCCGATCGGCGAGCCGCCGAACACCGGCGTGAACGGGTCGTACGTGCCGCGGAACGCGCTCAGCGCGGACGTGCCGAGGCCGAAGTCGACGATCGTGTGCAGGAACACGCCGAGCCGCCGGCCGCCGAAGTCGAGTCGCGTGTCGTCGTCCTGGGTCGCGTTGTTCGGGTCGAAGATGGCGACGCCGAGCACGCCGACGGTGTCCGCCGCGCCGGCGATGGCGATGCGCGAGTGGCCGAACGAGTTGTAGTCGACGCTCGCGCTGGCGCCGAAGTCCTGCGTCGGCGCCGTCGTGGTGAAGCGCACCTTCGTGCCGTCGTAGAACTCGTCGAGGCGCGCCAGCAGCGTCTGCTCGAAGCGCTGGCGCACGACGGCGTTGCTGTCGAGGTTGCCGACGGCGTTCGGGACCGGGGTCGGCGCCAGCAGGCCGAGCGCCAGCAGGCAGTCGTCGAAGTCCGGCCGGCCGTTGGCTCCCGGCACGACCACGACGTCCGCGCCGACGCCGGCGACCGCGACCGTGTACGACTCGACGTCGCGCTCGAAGTCGAGGAACCAGAGCTGCGTCGGGTTGCGGCGCGTCTCGAACGGCCGGCGCGCGTCGCTGAACGCGCGCACCGTCAGGTCGAACGTGCGCGGCGCCGAGCCCAGGCCCGATTCGTCGAGCACGATCGCGGTCAGCTCCACCGGCGCGTCGGGGAAGCGCACCGTCGACGGCACGCGCAAGGTCGCCTCGTCGGCGTCGGCCTCGACGAGCGTCAGGTACGGCGTCAGGTCGCTGTCGGCGGGCGCGCTGCCGTCGGGCGTCGTGACGTTGCGGTTGGCGCTGATGCGGATGCGGTCGGTCGCGACGCCGAGGTTGTCGGCGTACTCGACGGTGATCGTGAAGCCGTTGCTCGGCGTCTGCAGCGTGCCGCCCGCCGGGCCGGTGCCGTTCAGCGGCGACTGGATCGACGCGATCGTCAGTTCCTGCACCACCGGCGGCGCGCCGTCGCTGACCCCGATCGTCACCGCCGCGTCGGCGACGGCGAACTGGCCGCTGTCGTCGCGCACGACGTCGTTGCCGCCGCCATTCGCGGGCGTCCGCAGCGTGATCGTCGTCGCGCCTGGCGTGATCTGCGCGCCGGTCCCGAGTTCGAGGTACACGGCGTTGGCCGCGACCTGGACCGGCGCGTTGGCGACCGCGCCGAGCGTGCCGCCGCCCGAGAGCGCGAAGTCGGCGTCGTCGAGCAGCCGGCCGACGAACAGGTCGACCGGCTCCGAGAAGGTCAGGAGCAACTGGTCGCCGGCGACCGGCGTGCCGGTGTTGGTCACGCAGGCGGCGCCGACGAGCACGGGCGGGGCGTCGCTCGACCCGCCACCGCCGCCGCCGCCGCCCCCGCAGGCGGCGAGCACGAGCCAGGGCAGGAGCGCAGCGGTGTTTCGTTGAGGTCGGGGCGTCATCGGGCCGATGAGATGGGCATGTCGAAGTGGGCTGTGTGGGCGGCGCATCGCTACCTGCACCCTGGGGCCGCGGAGCCGCGGACCATCGGGGTGGACGGGCGGCCGCTCCTCCGCCCCTGGCGCCAGCGATCGCCCGCCGCCCGCGAAGCGGCCCTGCGGGCGCGCGCCGCCCGGCCCCGGCCGTGGTGGCCGCGGTTGCTGGGCTTCTTCCTGTTGGCGGTGGCGGGCATCTACGCGCTCGACCCGGTCGGGCCTCTGCCCAAGGATGTTGGCCCCGCACGCCGCGCAGGAACAGACCTCCGTTCGGCCCATCTGCTCGCCACCTCGCCGCGCGGCGCCGTCGACGCCGCCGCTGCGACCCCGTTCGCCTTCGCGCCGCAGCAGGCTTCGGGTCCGTTCACGGTGGTGCTGCTCGCCGCCGACTATGGCGAGCTGCTGCGGCTTCCTGCCGGCGATGGCACCGCGAGCATGGAGAACCTCCCCGAGGGGAAAGCCCTCGTCGTCGGGCAGAAGTACCACTGGTACGTGCTCGGCGAGCACGGTGGAAAGCCGGTCGCGAGCCCCGTCGTTTCGTTCGAAATCCGCTGATGCCGAACGTCCGGTGGCATCGTCTCGCCCGCGTCACCTAGCGTCCTAACTCAACTCGCGAAAAGGGGATACCGAAGAACCCCCTGCGCGGCGAACCGCCGCGCGAACGCAACCGGGACGCTGGCATGATGAAGCTCGCAGTGGGGGAAACGGTCCGGGGATACCGGATCACGCGGTACTTGGGCCGCGGGGGCTTTGCCTCCGTGTACCTCGCCGAACAGGAAGTGACCGGCACGAAGGTCGCCCTCAAGGTCGGCGGCGCGGCGGGCGGCGGCCGCCAGGTGACGCGGCTCGTCGAGGTGACCTCGCGCCGCACCGCCGAGGGCATCAGCCCGGACGAGCTGCCGGCCGAGGCGGTGTTCTTCGAGCCGAACGGGGTCCGCATCGACCTCTTCGACGAGTCGGAGGTCAACAACCTGCTGCGCGCCGAGGGCGAGCTGCTGGCTGGTTGCCGGCACGAGAACCTCGTGCCGCTGCTCGACCGGCTCGACGTCGACGGCAGCCCGGTGCTCGTGCTGGAGTACGTCCGCGGCAAGACGCTGCGCGAGAAGATCCGCAGCCTCGAAGGCATCCACCTCAACTGGTTCCTCGCCATCGTGCGCGCGCTGCTGACGATGCAGCAGACCGACCAGCTCGCGTGGCACGGCGACCTCAAGCCCGAGAACATCGTCGTCAAGCCGAGCGGCAAGGTGGTCATGCTCGACCCGGCGATGCGCACGGCCGAGAACAAGGTCGTGACCACGACGCCGCACTACAACCCGCTGCTGCTGACCGACAGCAAGGCGGACGTGATGGCGATCGGCATCATGATCTACGAGATCCTGACCGGCACGCTGCCGTTCGACGAGGTGCCGTGGGAGTTCGCCGGCCGCCAGACCGGCGGCGAGACGCAGCGCCTGAGCCTGAGCTACTTCTTCAGCTACACGCCGCCGCACACGCTCAACCCGAAGACGCCGGACGAGCTCGAGAAGATCGTCTACCGCTGCATCACGGTGCCGGGCTACGGGCTCGAGCAGCTGAAGGCCGACCTCGAGGCCTTCATCAGCAAGGCGTAGGGGCCAGCACGGCGGCGATCCGGGCCGCCCCGGCCATGCCTGTGGACAATCGGGGGCCCGGCAGGAAGATCCCGCCTCCGTCGGCCGTCCGACGCGGCCTGTCGCCGCGTCTGCGCGGCTGCGGTCCGCCGTCATGACGATCCTCCGCCTGCTGCCCGTCCTGCTGCTCGCCGCCTGCGCCACGCGTTCTGCCCTGCAGCGGAGCGAGGAGTTCGCCGCGCAGCGCGACTTCGAGCGGGCCTACTTCGTGCTCGACGAAGCCATGGCCGTCTACGAGGCCGAAGGCAACGAGGCGCCGGCCGCGCTCGTCACCGCCTACGATCAGGCGCGCAAGCTGCACCTGTACGACCGCGCCGAGGACCGGATCTTCACCGAGCACGAGGACGCGGCGCTCGCCGACCTCGGCGAGCTCGCCGCGCTCGATCCCGCGTTCCCGGGCCTCGCCGCGATGCGCGATCGCGCCCTCGACAAGAAGGCCACCCGCATCTGCGTCCGCGCGCAGGAAGCGATGGTCCGCAAGGACTACGCCGCCGCGTTGGTCGCCTACCTCGAGGCCGAGAAGGTCGTGCCGGGCTACCCGCTGGCGCAGCAGGGCGTCGAGAGCGTGCGCGCCGCGACGGAGCGCATGACCAAGCGCGCGCAGGAGCAGTTCCTCGAGGCCGTGCGCAAGGTGCCGGAGTTCCGCCACGTCGAGGTGCAGTGGCACGCGGCCAACGTGCTCCACAACACGCCGGATCGCGCCGACGTCGTCGAGATCCAGGGCAAGGCGCGCCGCGAGAACGCGCTGAAGCTGATGGCCAGCGGCCGCGAGTCCGAGCGCAAGGGTCGCTACGGCGCCGCGCTCGTCAGCTACCGGGCGGCGCGCAAGGTCGACGCCGACGTGCCCGAGGTCGCCGGCGCGATCACCGCGATGGAGCGCGAGGTCAAGGCGCAGCAGCTCGTCGACGCCGCGCAGGTCGATCTGCGTGCTGGCCGCACCGACGTCGCGCGCGCCAAGCTGGACGAGGCGTTCGAGCTGTCGGTGCTGGCGCGCAACGACATCGGCCTGATCAAGGCCGAGGTGCGCAAGGCGGAGGCCGACAAGGCCTACCGCGCCGCGCGCGACCTCGAAGTGCTCGGCCGCAAGCTCGACGCGCTGCAGGCCTTCACCGCGCTCGTCGCGACGTTCCCCGAGGGCGTGTCCGACGAGAAGGCGCGCGTCGACGGCCTCAAGGCCGACGTCGCCGGCTGGGGCAAGCACTGGGCCGCCGCCGACGTCGCCGAGCAGGCCGGCGAACTCGAGAAGGCGCTGGAGGAAGGCCTCGAGGCGCAGCGCTACTACGCCAGCCCCGAGGGCAAGGAACGGCTCGCCAAGCTGCGCGCCGCGATCGCCGCGAAGAAGGCGGCCGCAGGCGCGACGCAGGGCTGACGGCCAGGGCCGCGGCCGCGCCGCCGATCGCGCAGCCGATCGCGAACCGCTGACCGCGCCGCCGTCGCCGTGGCATGATCGCGCCGATGCGCGCGACGTCGCTGGCTGGCCGCTTCCTCGTCACCTTGTTGGTGACGGCCGTGCTGCCGCTGCTCGCGTACGGCTGGTTCTCGCTGCGCGGCATGCGCGAGCAGATCGACGAGCAGGTCGCGCGCGCGTTCTTGCCGCAGGTCGCCGCCGACCACGCCGAGCGCGTCCAGTCGCATCTCGAACGCGCGCAGCAAGCGTGCTCGATCGTGCGCGAGATGGCGCGGCGCGTGCTCGACGCGCCGGTCGCCGTGCGCGCCGCCGAGGTCGCGGCGTTCGACGAGCAGGCGCTGCTGGTGCCGGACCTGCTCGACAACTTCCTCGATCTCCTGCTGCTCGCCGACCACGACGGCGCGGTGGTGACGTGGCGCGACGGCCAGCGGCTCGATCCCGCGCAGCGGCAGCGGCGCGCGGCGCTGATCCCGGCGAGCGTGCAATCGGCGCCGTGGTTCGCACAGGCGCAGCGCGAGCGCGGCCTGTGCTTTGGCGCGTGGGGCCGCTCCGAACTGCTGCACCGCGGCCTCGACTTCCGTTCGATGGATCCCGGCAGCCACCACATCGGCCTCGCGCTCGACGTGCCGCGCGGCGACGGCCGCGTCGGCGTGCTGTACGCGCTCGTGCGCTGGTCCGAGGTCCAGCGCGTGCTCGACGACGCGCAGCGCGCCGTCGCCGACCGCCTCGCCATGCCCGGCGCCGAGGTCGCGCTGGTCGCGCGCGACGGCACG
>JBEITC010000475.1:0-3077 GCA_040375075.1 Planctomycetota bacterium
CGACCGACGCGCCGGTGCACGGCTTCGTGCAGGGCCGCGAGCTGGCGCTGCAGCTCGTCGTCGTCGCCGAGTGCGCGCGCCGTGCCGCCGACGCCGACGCGACCGGCCACCGCGCCGGCATCGACGGCTTCGTGCACGACGTGCTGGCGACGATCCCGGCGAGCGCGGCGATGGCCGCGGTCGGCGAACGCGCGCTGGCGCAGCAGCCGCACCTGCGGCTCGCGCACGAGACGGCCGTGCTGCGTCTCGTCGAACTGGCCAGCGCCAGCGCCGTGCCGCAGGCGACGGCGACCGCGCTGCTGCTGACGCTGTGGGACAACCTGCAGCGCTTCGGCGAGCGCTCGTCGGAAGCGCTCGCCGCGCTGGCGCTGGCGCTGATCGACGGCGCAGAGCCGAGCCAGCGCCTCGCCGCCTGCCGGCACCTGCTGCGCGACCCGCGCTATCGCGCCATCGCGCTGGCCTCGCTGCGCGAGCGCGGCGACCGCGCGTTCGTTCGCGACGTCGCCACCGCCGTCGCCCAGGACCTGCCGGTCGACGACGCGCTCGGCGTCCTGGCCGAGCTCGGGCCGACGCTCGGGCGCGCGCCGCACGCCTACCTCGTCTGCGGCCACCGCGCGCCGGACGCGGTCGCCGACGCCTACCGGCGCCTGCTCGCCGACGACGTCCAGCCGGACCGGCGAGCCGACCTCGTCGCCGGCGTCGGCATGGCGCGCACGGCCACTGGCCTCGACGTCGCGCGCACCGCGCTGGCCCACGACCCGGCGCCGGCGGTCCGGCTGCAGGCGGTGTTCGCGCTCACGGCCAACGCCGACCTCGAGACCGCCGTGGCGGCGCTGCTGCAGGCAGCCAACGACGCGGCGCTGACTGCCGATCCGCTGCGCTGCGACGGCCTCGCCTTCGCGCTGCAGAACCTCGAACGGCACGGCGATGCCGATGCGATCGACCGGGCGGCGCGGCGACTTGGCGCCTTGTCGCTGTCCGAGAGCGGGCGGGCGGCGCTCGCCGGGATCCGGGAACGCGCCCTGCCAGGCGGCGGCGCCAGCGCGCCGGCCGCGGGCCGCTAGCTGCGGCTCACTTCTTCTTCTCGATGTGCTTGGTGTGCTTGCGCACGCGCGGCGAGTACTTCATGAGCTCCAGCTTGTTGGTGCCGGGCTTCTTCATGATCGTGTAGTTGCGGTCGCCGGTCTCTTCGCAGACCAGGAACACGATCTCTTTCTTCTTCTTCTGCTTGGCCATGGCTGCTCTGGGCGGCCGTTCATGGCCGCGGGTTTGGGAGGGCGGAGGAGAGTAGCGACGGCCTCCGCCCGCGCAAGGGCCTGCGCCCCGGGGATCGCGGATCGCCCGCCGGGCCGACCCGCGGTCGTCAGTATTCCACCCGCAGCACGGGCATCTGGCCGACGAACGGCGGCCAGGGCGACGTCGTGGCGCCGGCGGGGAAGTAGATGGAGTTGCAGCGGTTGCCGACGCCGGCGGCGCCGACGACGAGCACGAGGCCATTGGCCAGCGACAGCGGCAGGCCTGGGCGCGTCGGGTCGATCCAACCGCCCTGCACGGCGAGCTTCAGGCCGAGCGCGGCCGTGCCGGGGATCGCCAGCGTGCTCGCGAACTTGCCGAACCCGTCGGTCGTGCCGCTCCAGGTCACGTCGAGCGGCGCCCACTGCCGGCAACCGGCGAGGCCCGGGTCGACGACCGCGAGGTCGGCGCCGAAGCCGAGGAAGCCAGCGCCCGGCGCGCGCGCCTGGGCGTCGAGGCCGGCCCACATCAGGACCAGCCCCGTGCTGGCGCCCGCCGTCGGCAGCGCGCCGGTGAGTTCGAAGGCCGCCGTGCTCGGCGCCGCCGGGCCGCCGGCGGCGGTCCAGCGCAGACGCGTCGGTTCGCTGCGCGTCGTGCACGAGCCGTCGCCGACGCTGGCGACGTAGCCCTGGTCCGTGCCGCCGGTCTGCCAGACGGCGTCGGCCCAGTGTTCGCTGCTGATCTGCAGCGGCGCGTTGCCGGTCT
Organism: Planctomycetota bacterium; assembly: GCA_040375075.1. Classification (GTDB taxonomy): domain Bacteria; phylum Planctomycetota; class UBA1135; order UBA1135; family UBA2386; genus UBA2386. The sequence goes on from JBEITC010000475.1 coordinate 1,999, forward strand.
CGAACTCGAGGAAGAGCGTGCCAGCGCCCACGGGCAACGGCGTGCTGAAGGCGATGTGCACGAGATCCGCGCCGACGACCGTGGCAGCGCCGGGCGCAGGCACGGCGGCCGAGGTCACGGTCGCTGGCCCGAAGACGGTCAGCAGGTTGGCCGGCCGGTTCATCGTCAGCGGGCCGCCGTAGCTGGCAGCGAGTCCGGTCGCCATGCCGCCGCGGACGGTCAGGGTGCGCGTGATCGGCGCGTAGGCGACGTCGCCGACCAGCGTCGGCCGCCGCAGCCAGAGACCGGTCAGCGACTGGCCCGCGATGCCCGCGGGCAGCAGCGCTGCGTCGACGAACACCTGCAGCGTGCCGTGGCTCCAGCGCAGTGGCATCGCCACCGCGGCGTTGCCGGGCAGGTTGGCGCACAGCGGCGGCACGACGGCGGAGTTCTGGGCCGGCAGCAGCGCCGCCAGCGCGCAACTCGCGGCGAACAGCGAAGGCACGGGCCGGCGGCCCGACGACGGGTTTCGATCCTCGCGCATGACGCCGGTGGCATCGGCATTTCGCCGCCTCCGGCAGTAGCGGATCCGTGGCGCCCGCTGGGCGCCGAAGGGCCGCGACCGCGTGGTCGGGCGAGCGCGATCCGGCGCGCACCGCCCCGGCGCGCGCGAACCAGCGTGACCTTCACGGCCGGCCCCCGCAGGCGGGGCGGCCGGGAAAGTGAAAGGGCCCGGTCCCCACCGGGCCCTCTCTGGGGTCGTCCGCAGACTCGACTCCCGTCCTCCACTCCTGTCCCGCCCCTGGTATCGGCAGCCCGCCGCCGCCAACTTGAGGACGTGGCGCAGTCGGCCCCATGCCACGGGGCGACGCGGCGCCCACCACGCCCTGCTCCCAGCCCTGACCCCACGACCCGCCATGACCGCCTCGGCTCCTCTCGCGACGATCGTCACCGGCAGCAGCCGCGGCATCGGCAAGGCCATCGCCCAGGCGCTCGCCGCCGCCGGCCAACCGGTGCTGCTCGTCGCGCGCGACGCCGCGGCGCTCGAAGCCGTCGCCGGCGAACTGCGCGCGCGCGGCGGCGCGGTGGCGACCTTCGCG
>JBEITC010000493.1:0-2912 GCA_040375075.1 Planctomycetota bacterium
ACGCCGGGTCGCCGGCGCGGCCTGGACCGGCCTCGCGCTGCTCGGCCTGCTGCCCGCCGCGCTCACCATCGCCGCCCACACGATGACGCTCGACGAAGGGCTGTTCGCGCGCCTCGTCGCCGCGGACCCGTGGTGGCTCGCCAGCGTCTGGTGGCTGTGGCTCGTCGGCATGGCCGTGCTCGGCGCCGCCGGCCTCGACGACTTCCTCGAGGCGCCGCAGCGCCACGGCATGGCGACGCATTGGCTGCTCGCCGGCGCCGTCGCCGCAGCACCGCTGCTGCCCGGCTTCGGCGCCAACGAGCCCCATCGCGAGTGGCTGCTCGCCGGTTCGCTGGTGGCGCTGCCGCTGCTGCTGCCGTCGTGGCGCGCGCTCGGCATGCTGCGCTTCAAGAACCTGCTGGCGGCCACTGCCGTCGTCGCGCTCGCCGCGCCAGCGCTGCAGGCGCGCTTGCCCGAGCCGCCGCCGCCGGCGCCGGCGCTGGAGACGCGCCTTGCGCAGGACGCGATCGCGACCACGCCGGCCGCGTCGTGGCGCTACCTCGCCGCGTCGCTGTGGCTCACCATCGGCGCGCTCGCCGTGGCGTGGTCCATGTCGGCGCGCAGCTTCCAGGCGCACAGCAGGCCCGCGGCGGCGAAGCCCGCCATCATGAAGAAGGCGCGGCCGGCGACGACGTCGTAGGCGAAGCCGCCGACGAGTCCGCAAACGACCATGCCGACGCCCGACGTCGCGGCGCCGAGCAGGCCCTGCGCCGTCGCGCGCAACGGCGCCGGCACGCGCCGGTCGAGCGCCCGCAGCGCGCCGAGGTAGGTGCAGCCGAACGACAGCGCGTGCAGCCAGCCGGTGGCGAGCAGCAGGCTGACGTCGGTCGTCGCGCCCACCACGGCCCAACGCACGATGGCGGCGCAGCCGCCGATCAGCATCAGCGTCGTCGGCCGCAGCTTGTCGGCGGTGCCGCGCGCGCACCAGAACAGCACGATCTCGGCGAGGATGCCTTCGGCCCACACCAGGCTGGCCGTCGTCTTGTCGATGCCGTGGTCGCCCCAGTGCATCGTCGACAGGTTGTAGAAGGTCGCGTGGCTGCCCTGGATCAGCGCCGACGCGCCGAGCACGAGCCACAGGCTCTTCTGCCGCAGCAGCGAGGTCCACGGCAGCCGTTCGACCGCGACCGCGGCCGGCGCGGCGTCGCGCATCGGCGCCGCCGGCAGCAGCAGCGCGCTGGCTGCCATCGCCGCGATGGCGACGACCAGGATGCCGTAGGTCGGGCCGATGCCGACGCGATCGAGCGTCGCGCCGACGGCGAGGATGACGACGAGGTACGTCGCCGAGCCGGTGACGCGCAGACGGCCGAACGAGAAGCCGTGCCGCGCCGCTGCCTGCATCGCCGCAGCGTCGCAGATCGGATACATCGGCGAGTACAGGCTGCCGAACAGGAACGCGACGCCCCACAGCACGGCGCGATCCTGCGAGACGCCGAACAGCGCGAACGCGCCGACGCTCACGGCGGCGAGCAGCACGAGGATCGGCCGCGCGTCGCCGCGCCGATCGACGAGGTGCGCCCACCACGTGCCGAGCAGCGTGCGCGCGATCGTCTGCGCCGACAGCACGACCGCGACCTCGGCTTCGGTCAGCCCGGCGACCTCGTGCAGCCAGCCGGGGAAGAACTGCATGAACACGCCGAGCGCGCCGAAGCTCGCCATGTAGAAGGCGGCGAAGCCGAGCCAGCAGCGGGCGGTCGTCGGGGCGGCGTTCGGCACGCGGCCATCGTGCCGCGCGGTCGCGGCGGACGCTATCGCTGCACGAACACGCCGCCGTTCTGCGTCGCCAGCGCGCGCAGCAACTCGGCGCCGCGCCCCTCGCCGGTGAAGACGCAGTGGATGCGGACCTTGGCGTACTTGTTCGCCTCACGCACCTCGCGCAGCAGCGGCTCGGCGTCCTGCATGTCGCCGACCGTCGGCACGCCGTCGCTGAGCACGAACAACTCGTCGATGGCCGGCGCCGTCGACTCGCCGAAGCGCCGCGCCTGCACCTGCATCGCCTGCGCGAGGCCCGCGTGCAGGTCGGTGCCGCCGTGGGCGCGCAATCGGCTCAGCAGCTCGGTCAGCGACCGCAGGCTCTGCGCCGTCGGCGTGATCGGCGTCGGCGTCCACGACTTCGCCTGGTCGGCGAAGGTGTAGACCTGCATCGTCGCGCCCGGCGGCATCGCCTGCGCGGCCTGCAGCAACTGCTCCTTGGCGGCGGTCAGGCGCGTCGGCGCGCGCCGGCGCGCCCGCGGCGCCGCGTCGTCGACGTCGTCGCCCATGCTGCCGCTGACGTCGATCAGGAACGCCGTCGCGCCGCCGCTCACCGGCACGCCGTAGAACGTCGCGCGCGTGCCCTCGTCGCGCTGCATCACCAGCGGATCGGGCACGACGACGCGCTCGCCTTCGCGCGCCCAGAACTCGCGCCAGCCGGCCGCCGTGTCGCCGGCGACGATCGCGCCGGTCATCGCGCGCAGCGTCTCGACGAGCCGCTGGCGCAGCAGCGGCGACGCGCGCTTGTTGACCGCGCCGACCAGCTTGTCGGGCGCGCGCGCCGCGCCTTCGAGCGCGTCGATCAGCAGCGGCACGTGCGCCTTGCGCGGGAACGCCTCGACGAGGTCGAGCAGGTCCATGTCGGTGCGCCAGCCGCAGCGGCCGAACCGCGCCAGCGCCTCGGCCACCAGTTGTTCGAGCGTCTCGGCGTCGACGCCTTCCGGCGGCTGCTTGCGCAGGTCGAGCACCAACCGGACGAGCGCCTGCGAGACGACCGGATGGCGTTCGCCGGCGAGCGCCGTCGTCACCGCGCGCATCGCTTCGTCGCGCCACGGCGGCGTCATCGCCTCGGCAGCGCCCAGGCGCACGCGCGGGTCGGGGTCGGCGAGCGCGGCCTCGAC
>JBEITC010000207.1:0-6792 GCA_040375075.1 Planctomycetota bacterium
CGCCAGCAGCGCGCCGGCGGCCTCGAGTTCCGTGCCGGAGCCGACCAGCGCGTACGTCCACCACGCGACGAGCGCGAAGGACAGCGCCAGGATCGACGCGAAGAGCAGCGAGCTGCGCGGACGGAGCACGCGGTCAGAGCGTACGCAGCCGCATCGCCATGCCGAAGGCCCGGATGGCGTTGGCGTACGGCGACGACGCGCTGTTGTCGTGCGACACCAGCCACGTGCCGCGGCCAGGCAGCGCGAAGCTGCCGAGCGTGACGGCCACGCCGTTGCTGAGCACGAGGCCGAACGCGTTCGCCGTCGGCACCAGCGCCGCCATCTGCTCGTAGACGACGAGGCCCGAGAGCGCCGGGTCGGACGGCACGGCCAGGGCCGGCGCGGCGGCGCCACTGATCGCGCCGCTCGCGTCGGTGACCGTCGCGACGGTCGCGTCCGGGCTGACCAGCAGCGTGCAGGCCGTGCCGGGCAGCGTGAACGGCAGCGGCACGAACGCCGTGGTGTTGCTCAGGCCGTACGCGGCGAGCGCGACGGTGTTGGCGCCGAGGTTGGCGCCGCCGAGGAAGTGCGCGCCGCCGGGGCCGAACAGGCCGGTCGCCGTTGCCGTCGCCGCGGGCGCGCCGGTCGTCGCGCTGCAGCCGACGCCGAAGCTCGCCGCCGTGCCGTTGGTCAGGCCGCCGCTCGTCGGCGCGCCGTCCAGGATCGCGTGCGCGAAGCCGAAGCTGGCGATGTTGTTGCCTTCCATCGTCAGGTCGACGACGAGCCATTGGCCGGCAGCGACCGTCAGCGGCGCGGGCGCGGTGAACGGGAACGTCAGCGTGCCGTTGGGGCCGCCCCACGGGTGCGGGAACTGCTGGCCGTTGTCGGGCAGGTACGTGACCGGGCCGTCGAAGACCGTCTGCAGCGGCTGCGTCAGGTTGCTCGCGAACACCGAGCCGGGCGTCGGCACGGTGGTGACGCCGACCTTGATCTGCAGGCGCGTGATGGTGAACGGGCCCGGCGCGCCGACCTGCGGCAGCGGGCCGTCGAAGCGGAACTCCAACTGGTTGGCGACGAACGGCGCCGTGCCGGTCTCGGCGCTGTCGTAGAACATCTGCGCGCGCACGTTCGGCTGCATGAACGGCACGAGGCTGTAGTTGCCGAGCTCGGCGGCGGGGTTCGCGGTCGCTGGCAGCGACAGGTAGGTCTGGGCGGTGAGCGGGGCCGCTGCGAGGCAGAGGCCGAGGATCGTGGTGTGGCGCATGGTGTTCCGGTTCGGGCGGCAGGCCGCCCTCGATGCACGGACGCTAGGCCGCGCGCGCCGGCCAATGTCACGCCTGCGTCATCGTCCGCGTCGCGCTACGGTGGCCACATGGCCCAGGTCGCCCGCGCCGCCTTCGTCGTCTCCGGCCGCGTGCAAGGCGTCGGCTTCCGCATGGCCGCCGCGCGCGCGGCGTGGACGCACGGCGTGGTCGGCTTCGTGCGCAACCGCGCCGATGGCGCGGTCGAGGGCGAGGCGCAGGGCGATGCGACGGCGCTCGCCGCGTTCCGCGCGTGGCTGCAGCGCGGCCCGACGCTGGCGCGCGTCGACGCGCTGGACTGGCGCGAACTCGCGGTCTTGGCCGGCGAGACGTCGTTCGACGTGCGGCGCTGAGCGCGCGTTCCGCCGCCTGACGGCGGCGATGGGGCCGGTCCCGACGACGCGCGCGTCGAGCGCGCGTGACGCTACGGGCAGACGACGAGATCCACGCCGTTGGTCAACACCAGCGGGCCGCCGAACAGGCCTTGGAACGCGACGCGCAGGCCGACGAGCGGCGGCGCGGTCGGGATCGGGATCGGCAGCAGCCCGGCGCCAGCGCCGTCCGTCGCCACCGGGACCAACGTGACCAGCGCACCGGGATCGACGACGAGGATGCCTTCGGGATACGTCACGTTGGCGCGGCCGAGCGAGAGCACGAGGATGCCGCTCGCCGACGCGGGCAGCGCGCTCCACGCGAACGTCGACGTGCCGCCGGCCGACGTGCTGCCCGACGCCGCGAGCGCGCCGGTGTTCGTGCCGCCGAGGCCGAGCGCGTACGACTGCAGGCCGCAGACGCTGAACGTCTGCGTCGGCGAGGTCGCGACGTTGCCGCGCCAGTCGGTCGCCGTCAGCGCGAACGACACCACGGCGCCGTTGGTCGGCACGCCGGGCGGCGGCGTGATCGCGCCGCGGAAGAACAGGCCGCCGAGGAACTGCAGCGGCGCGCTGCCGGTCGCGACGCCGCCTTGGTGCGTGATCGACCAGTTGGCGACCACGCTGCGCACCGAGGTCTCGCCGTCGTCGACCGCCGAGTCCTGCACGACCGCGCGCACGACCCACGGCCCGTCCGGCCGCGCGCTGACTGCCGGCAGCTGCTCGACGCGCACGAAGCGCGGCGGCTGCGTGTCCTGCGGGCCGCTGCCGTAGTAGGCGCGGTTGAGGTAGCTGCCCGACTCGCCCTGCGCCGTGACCATGTCGAACACGCCGTCGTTGTTGAGGTCGCCGACGGCGACGTCGAGCGTGCTGTCGACGAGCGCGGTGAAGCCGGTCGCCTGCCGCGCGAACGAGAACGCGCCGTTGTTGCGGTACAGCTTCTCGCCGCTGCTCTGCAGCGAGCCGTTGACGAGGTCGAGGAAGCCGTCGTTGTCGAAGTCGACGAAGACCCACTCGTTGTCGTCGTCGCCGTTGCCGCCGGTCAGCGCCGTCGTCAGGCTGGTGAACGACAGCGTGCCCGACGGCACGAGGTTGTTGCGGATGACGGTGTCGGTGAGGCTGTTGACCGACAGCATCGTGAGGTCGAGGTCGCCGTCGTGGTCGAGGTCGGCGGCCTCGGCCTCGTAGGTCAGGCCGGTGCCGGCCGGCAGCAGCGCCGTGGTGACCGTCGGGAAGCGCCCCGTGCCGTCGTTCCAGTAGATCTGCTGGCCCGCAGACTTGCCGATGTTGACGACGTCGAGGTCCCAGTCGTTGTCGAGGTCGCAGAGGACGACGTCCTGCTGGTTGGTCTTGGGCGCCGCCGCGACGTGCGTCGCCGTGACGTTGGTGAACACGCCAGCGCCGTTGTTGAGGAAGAGCTTGAGCTGGCCGTTGAGCAGCTCGTCGTTGAGGAAGACGTCGAGGTCGCCGTCCTGGTCGACGTCGCCGTAGGCGCAGCCGGCGCAGGCGAGGTTGAGCGCGCCCAGGCGCGCGACGCTCTGGTCGCTGAACGCGCCCGTGCCGTCGTTGACGTAGAGCCGCTGCTGGCTCGGGCCGTTGCACGAGAACAGCAGGTCCTTGTCGCCGTCGCCCTCGACGTCGAACGCGACGACCAGCGTGCCCTTGATCGCCAGCGTCGGCAGGCGGCTCGCGGTCTCGTCGACGAGGCCGAGGCCCTGGTTGATCTTGTTGATCAGCAGCGTCGGCTGGATGGCCGAGCCCGTGCTGTTCAGCACGTAGCCGTTGGCGAAGACGACGTCCTGGTCGCCGTCGCCGTCGACGTCGCACAGCACGACGCCCTCGGTCATCACGGTCGGGCCGGTGACGAGGCCGACCTGCTGGTTGAAGCTGGCTTGCGCGGTCAGCGGAACCGCGGCGAGCGCCGCGACGAGGGCATGGTGCTTCACGGTGGGGCAGGCGCCGCCGGGCGAGGTGGTGTGAGGCGGCGGCGCCGCAGGAGTGTAGCTGGGGCCCGCGACGGCGGGTGCGTCCGGTGGCACGGCGGGTAGAGTTCCGCGCGCATGCTGGCGGTCCGCATCGCCCTGGTCGTCCTCGCCGTCGCGGTCGCGTCGTTCGCGTTCCCGCCGACGCCGCGCGAACCGTCGTCGACGGCGCCGCTCGTGCAGCCCGACGACGGCTACGTCGGTTCGGACACCTGCCGCAAGTGCCACCCCGGCGAGCACGCGACGTGGCACGGCAGCTACCACCGCACGATGTCGCAGACCGCGACGCGCGCCAACCTGCTGGCGTCGTTCGACCGGTTGCAGCTCGATTGGTGGGGCAAGCCGGTGGTGCTCGAGTGGCGCGGCGAACAGCTGTGGACGAAGTTCGAGCGCGGCGGCCTGCAGCCTGGCGCGGTCGAGCGGCCGGTCGAGCAGCTGACCGGCTCGCACCACCTGCAGGTGCTGTGGTACTCGACCGGCAACGGCCGCGAACTCGCGCCGCTGCCGTTGTGCTTCAAGGTCGAGGAACGCGTCTGGCTGCCGCTCACCACCGTGTTCGTGCTGCCGCCGGAGTTCCGCGATCCGCCGGAGCCGGGCGCGTGGAGCCAGAGCTGCTCGGGGTGCCATGCGACCAACGTGCGGCCGCGGCTCGACGTCGGCCGCAACGACACGCACATAGGCGAACTCGGCATCGCCTGCGAGTCGTGCCACGGCCCCGGCGGCAAGCACGTGGCCAAGAACCAGGATCCGCTGCGGCGCTACGAGGGGCGGCTGCAGGGCGCCGATCCGACGATGGCCAATCCCGGCACGCAGCTGCCGGTGCGCTCGGCGCAGGCGTGCGGCCAGTGCCACTCGGTCTCGATCCTGCGTCAGCGCCATCACGACGCGTGGCGCGAGTCCGGCTCGCCCTACCGCCCCGGCATGGACCTGCACGCCACGCACCTCGTCGTCGGCGCGCAGGACCGCGACGCGCCGGAGCTGCGGCGCGAGCTCGCCAAGAACCCGAACTTCTTCGCGAGCTCGTTCTGGTCCGACGGCCAGGTCCGCCTGTCGGGTCGCGAGTTCAGCGGCCTGCGCCAGTCGCCGTGCTACGCGCACGGCGACGTCGCGCGCCAGATGGACTGCGCGTCGTGCCACGAGATGCATCCCGACGACGGCCGCGCGTCGCCAGCGTGGCGCAGCGGCCAGATGCGCGCGGGCATGGATGGCAATGCCGCGTGCACGCAGTGCCATGCGCAGTTCGCAGCGCCCGCAGCGCTGCAGGCGCACACCCGCCACGCGCCGGGTTCGATCGGCAGCAACTGCTACGACTGCCACATGCCGCACACGTCGGTCGGCTTGATGAAGGCGTCGCGCAGCCACCAGATCACCAGTCCCGACGTCGCCGTCGAGCTCGCGACCGGACGTCCCAACGCCTGCAACCTCTGCCATCTCGATCGCACGCTGCAGTGGACGGCGGAGCAGTTGCAGGCGGGGTGGGGGATCGCGGCGCCCGCGCTCGACGACGACCGCCGCACGATCGCCGCCGGCGCGCGCTGGCTGCTCACCGGCGACGCCGGCCTGCGCCTGTTGGCGGCGTGGAGCTTCGGCTGGGCGCCGGCGCGCGCGACCGCAGGCGACGAGTGGATGGCTCCGTACCTCGGCCGTCTGCTCGACGACCCGTACTACGTCGTTCGCTTCGCCGCGGCCCGCAGTCTGCGCGCGATCGGGCACGCCGAGGCGCTCGCCGGCTACGACTTCCTCGCCGACGCCGCCGTGGCGCGTCCGTTCGGCGAGGACGTGTCGAAGCGCTGGCGCGCGACCTGGCGCGGTCGTGGCAACGAGGCATTGTTGCTGAGCGAGAAGGGCCTCCATGTGCCGGCGTTCGACCGGCTGTACGCGCGCCGCGACGACCGGAAGATCTACCTGGCCGAGTGAGCGCGCCGTGCGGCGCGCCGCACGGCCAGCGCGCGGGTGCAGGAGTGGTACGTCGCATCGCGGCGCGCGCCGCTACCGTCCGCCCTCCGCCAACTCAAGGACCTGCCATGTTCCGCCGCCTGCTCACCATCGCGTTCGTCAGCGCGTCGCTCGCCGCCCAGAGCCTGCCCTGCGTCGCCACCAACGACGCCACCAACACCGTCGGCACCGCCGTGTCCGGCTATCCGTTCTCCGGCCCGAACGTCGTCGCCTACCGCATCACGTCGCCGAACGCCGTCGTGCTGCGCGCGGCGCAGCTCTACACCGCGTCGACGCTCAGCACGGCGGGCTACATGACGCTCGAGGTCTACGACGAGTCCGGCGGCATCCCGGGCACGCGCCTCGCGGGCGGCACCCTGCAGACGTCGACTGCGCTCGGCCTCGGCTGGTGGGGCGCAAGCTTCGACGGCTTCGCGCTGCTGCAGCCTGCGACGAACTACTGGTTGGTGTGGCGCGAGGCCGGCGGTTCGCGCCTGCCGTACGAGCCCGGCGGCGTGACGACGACGTTCGCCCGCTTCACCGGCGGCTCCTGGATCGTGCAGACGGCGCAGCAGCCGCTGAAGTGGCGCGGCTTCTGCTCGCCGCTCGACGGACAGGGCCGTGCGCCGATCGGCAACGCCTGCGCGTCCTCGACCGGCAACTTCCCGGCGGCGTTCGCGAACTACGCGCCGACGGTCGGCAACGCGAACTTCCAGTTCGAGGCGACCGGCTTCGCCAACGGCGCCCTCGCGCTCGCCGTGATCGGCGCGAATCCGGGTTGGACGCCGTTCCCGGTGCCGGGCGCGCCGTTCGGCTGCGACCTCAACGCGGATCCCATGGTGGTCGTGACGGTGCCGGTCGGCGCAGGCAACCAGCAGGCGGCGCACTCGGTCGGCGCGGCGGGGCATTGCTGGGTCGACTTGCCGATCCCCGCGAACCCCGCGCTCGTCGGCTTCGTCGTCGACGCGCAGTTCGCCGGCCTCGACGTCGGCGTTGCCGCCGCGCTGCCGTTCGTGTTCACCAACGCGCTGCGCGCGACGATCTACTGAGCGAACGCTGCGTCGGGGCGGTGGCTTTGACCCGGCCGGCGCGGATTCCCTCGCCGAATCCGACCGAATCGCGGGCCGTCGTTCCCCTACGACGGGTGAGCCCGCATCGCACGCCCCACGACCGGCTGTTCCAGTTCCTGTTCGCGCACGCGCGGCATGCGCTGGGCTGCGTCCG
>JBEITC010000276.1:0-5461 GCA_040375075.1 Planctomycetota bacterium
CCGGCGCGGCGCGGCCCCGCCCGACGGCGCGCCGGCCGCGGCCAGCGCCGCCGCCTCGGACTCGGCGCGTTCGCTGCGGCTGATCCACAGCAACACCGGCACCGCCAGCGTGCCGAGCGCGATCAGGATCGCCAACACGCCGAGGAAGCGCGCCAACGCGTCGTTGTCGTGGATCTCACCGCAGATCACCGGCGTGAGCGTCAGCGCCATCGCGGCGATGAGCGCGATGAGCGTGTTCTGCGCCCAGCGGTAGCGCGCCGGCAGCCGGCCGAGCAGCATCAGCTCGGCGTGCGCGACCGCCACGGCGTAGGCGCCGGCGAGCAGCGTCGCGCGGCCGAAGCCCTCGTCGAAGCGGTCGCCCCACAGCAGCGCGATCAGCATCGCCGACGCGATCGCCGCGAGCGCGATGCCCACCGTGCCCATGACGCGCTCGCGCTCACGGAACGCCGCACACGCCATCGCCAGCACGCTGCCGGCCGAGACGGTGGCGGTCGTGCCCAGCACGCGCGCCATCGTCTCGTTGAACTCGCCGCCGAGCACGACGCCGATGGCGACGAGCGCGGTGAGGCCGAGGAACGCGAGGAACGACCACAAGAACGCCCGGCGCAGCGACGAAGGCGGCATGGCGCCACGGTATCGTCACGCCCACCATGCGTCGCTTCGCCCACGTCGTCGTCCTCGTTTCGGTGCTCGCACCCGCCGTTCCGGCCATGCCGCCCCAAGACCCAGCGCCCAAGCCCGCCGCCCACGCCGCCATCACGCCGCAGCCGCGCGCCGACCAGTGGATCCTCGAGCGGCAGGCGACGTGCGTCCGCCGCGCGCAGGAAGCCAAGCAGGCCGACGTGATCTTCGTCGGCGACTCGATCACGCAGGGCTGGGAAGAGACCGGCAAGGACGCGTGGCAGAAGCACTTCGGCGGCATGTCGACGCTCAACCTCGGCGTCAGCGGCGACCGCACCGAGCACGTGCTGTGGCGCTTGCAGCAGGCGCCGATCACCAAGCTCGCGCCGAAGGCGATCGTGCTGCTGATCGGCACCAACAACCTCGGCCACGGCACCAGCAACGCCGAGCAGACGCTCGACGGCTGCCTCGCCGTGCTCAGTGCGCTGCGCGCGCAGGCGCCGCAGGCGACGATCCTGGTCTGCGAGATCTTCCCGCGCGGCGAGCGCGTCAACGCGATGCGCGGCGACGTGCTGCAGGTCAATCAGGCCGTGCGCAGCCAGCTCGACGCCAAGATGAAGTCGCTGCCGATCGGCGACCGCTGGGTGCAGAAGGACGGCACGATCCAAAAGGCCGACATGCCGGACTTCCTGCACCTGTCGCAGGCCGCCTATGCGCAGTGGGCGCAGGCGCTGCTGCCGGAGATCCAGGCGGAGCTGCGCTGAGCGACCTCGCGCGCCACAAGGCGCGCTCGCCCCGTCCGCCGCAGGCGAACGCGCTTCGCGTCAGTGCTGCTGGCCGCTGGGCGCCGTGTGGCCGGCCGCCGCGCGCGCCGGCGGCGGCACGAAGGCCCGCGGGAACACGCCGCCGAGCAGCAGGACCGCCATCGCCAGCGTCAGCGCCACGCGTTCGCGCACGCCGAGGTCCTGCTCGCCGAGGTGGTCGCGCTTGCCCGAGAACAGGGTGAAGAAGCAGCGCAGCACGTTGATGCCGTTGAGCGCCGTCGCCAGCAGCAGGCCGAAGACCAGCGCCGGGAACTCGTCGACCGAGCCCTGCACCAGCAGGTCCTCCGCGACGAAGCCGAGCGTCAGCGGCAGGCCGACGCTGGCGAAGCCGAGGAACAGGAACGCCGTGGCCATGCGCGGCGTGCGCGCGAAGCTGCCGCCGGGTTCGCGCAGCGACAACGCGCCGCGTCGGGCCTCGAGCGCCGCCGCCGCCATCAGGAAGCCGGTGACGGCGATCGCCGAGACCTGCCAGGTCAGCACGGCGCCGGTGCGGCCGACGTCGGACGCGTTCTCGAGGCCGAAGGCGACGAAGCCGGTCTGGCTGACGACGATCCACGCGATCGCCGCGCGCGCGTCGGTCTGCACGAGGCCGATGGCGGCGCCCAGCACCGCCGTGGCGCCACCTGCCCACGCGAACGCGTGCGCCGCCGTGTGCGGCAAGGCGTCGGCGACGAGCGCGAGGTGCGCATGCACGCCGAGCTGCGGGCCGACGAAGGCGGCCAGCAAGCCGAGCGGCGCGCGGCCGGCGACGAACGGCAGCCAGCCGTGGAACGGCGCGATCGCCTCGCGGCTGAAGATCGCGACCAACCAACAGACGGTGCCTTCGGCCGCACGACCAGCGGCGAGCAGGCCCGTGCCGACCGCGGCGAAGGCGAGCCCAGGGACCTGGTAGCGCAGGAACGCGCGGCGCAGCGAGGCGTCGACGCGGCCGAGTCCGCGCGCCAACAGGCCGACGGACAGGCCCCAGAGCACGAACAGCGGCAAGGCGGTGTCGAAGGCGACGAACGCCAGCGAGACGGCGACGAGCCGCAGCAGGTCGCCGAGCGTGCGCGGCGGATGGCTCGCCGCCGGCGCGAGCGCCGCCGCCAGCAGGCCGACCAGCAGGTAGACGAACGGCGCGGCAGCGTGCCAATCGGCGCACGCCGCCTCGCACGACAGGCCGAACAACGGCACGGGCGCGTGTGCGACGCCGGCGACGGCGACCAGCGCGTTGGCAAGGGCGAGCAGGCCGGCGACGCCGAGCAAGGCGACGACGGCGCGGAAGCGCGCGACCCGCGCGTCGTCCGCGCGCGCGACGACGACCGAGGCGCCGGCGACGGCGACGGCGGCAGCGAGCGGCAGCAGGTGGATCATCGGCGCACCTCCGACGACGACGCGCCGCCGAACCAACCGGTCAGCTTGCGATCGAAGCGGTCGAGCGCGCGGAAGGCGCGCAGGAACCTGCCGACGACGTGGTCGCGCAGGATCGCGTCGAAGTAGCCGCGTTCGAGCGCGTGCCGGTAGAGCCATGGGCGCAGCGCCGCCGGGAAGAAGCGTTCGAGCGCGAGCTTCGGCCGCGGCACCTGCCGGCCGATCGCCTGTTCGAGGTGGCGGTAGTCCTGCAGCAGGCTCGGCGAGCGCAGGATCTCCAGGCTGCGCACCAGCGCGTGGCCGACGATGTGCAGCACGGCGAGGTGCCGCAGGCCGCAGCCGATGCCGACGAGGATCAGGCCGACCTGCGTCATCGACGCGTACGCGAGCACGCACTTGATGTCGGTCTGCACGCGGCCGACGAACGCGCCGTGCAGCGCGGTGACGCCGCCGACGACGGCGACGAGCGCGGCGAAGCCGGGATGCGCGTCGAGCAACGGCGCGCTGCGCAGCAGCAGGTACGGGCCGAGGTGGATCGAGATGGCGCCGTAGAAGATCGCGCTGGACGGCGTCGGGCCCTCGAACGCGCGCGGCAGCCAGCCGCCGAGCGGAGCCTGCGCCGACTTGCCCATCGACGCCCACAGCAACAGCAAGCCGGCGACCCAGGCCGCGCCCGCGTCCGGCACGCGCACGCCGGCCCACGGCGTGCCCTCGGCGCGCACGAACGCCGCCGTGCCGACGGCATGGTGCAGCCACACCGCCGCGCCGAGCAGGCCGACGTCACAGACGCGGTAGGTGATGAACGCGCGCAGGCCGTGCTCGACCGGCTTCGGCCGCTCGTGGAAGAACGCGATCAGCAACGCCGACGTCAGGCCGACGAGTTCCCAGCCGAAGAACAGCTGGTCGATGCCGCCCGACAGCACCACCACCTGCACGCCGGCGCCGAACAGCGCCAGCATCAGGTGGAAGCGGAAGTAACCAGCCTCGCGGTGGAGGTAGCGCTGCGAGAACGCGCCGATCAGCCCGACCAGCGCCGCGGCGAAGACGCTGAACGGCAGCGACAGGCCGTCGCCGAGCAGCGTCCAGCGGAAGGCGTAGTGGCCGACGGCGAACCACTCGCCGAAGTCGACGACGATCGGCTCGCCGCCGACGAAGCCGGCGACGGCGGCCACCGCCGCGACCAGCGTCGTCGTGGCGTAGGTGACGCCGACGGCGATGCTGACGGCGCGTTCGCCGAGCCGCGCGCCGAACCAGCCGCCGAGCGCGAGCGCGGCGGCGGTGGCGAGCGGCAACAGCACGGCCGTGGCGACGAGCGCCTGCAGGACGACGGGGCTCATCGCCGGCCTCCCGACAGCTCGCGCCCGCCGAAGCTCGCGGCGGTGCGGGCGCAGCCGAGGCTCTCGATCTGCCCGCGATAGAACTGCGGCGACGCGCCGACGGTCGGCAGGAGGCGGGATTCGACGCGGTACGGCCGGAAGCCGCCGTCGACGAACTCGTGCATCGCGCCGGTGCTCGGGCTCCAGACCACCGCCTGGATCCAGCCATTGGTGACCAGCTGCGCGACGGTGGCGTCGCGCGCCATCACCCGGGCGACGATCTCGGGCTCGGCCTCGATCACGGCGAGCAGCCGGACGGGCTCGTGGATCTCGACCATCTGCCACGGCAGGCCGGTGCGCAGGTCGGAGGCATGGCCGTCCATCACGCCGATGAGCCCGGTGATGTTGTGCGGCAGCTTGGTGCCGCAGCCGTAGTTCGTCGGGTCGACGTAGCTGAAGTAGTACTCCAGGTTGATGCCGGCGCCGACCGGCACGACCGCGCCGAGCACCTTGCCGAGGATCGCGCCGTCGGGATCGGCGGCCGGGTCGTACGAGACCAGGAACGCGCGACGGTCGAGGAACAGGCCGCGCGTGCGGTCGCGGCGGCCGACGATCGCGTAGGCGTTGGTGGCGTGGCCGCACTCCGGCCGGGGCTGGCCGAGGTCGACGGCGCGCGCCTGCACGTGGCGCAGCGCCCGCAGCGGATCGTCGGTGCGCGGCGCCGAGACGAAGCGGCGGCAGCGTTCGTGCGCCTCCAGCGTGCACGCGCCCGCCATCGCGCGCTTCGCGGCTTCGAGCGCCGCGGCGCGCGCGTCGGGCATCAGGTCCTCGTCGTGCCACGCCATCGAGTCGTCGCAGGTGTTGTGGTAGCTGCCGACGAACCACGTCGTCGCGGGGACGCGGACGCCGCGGGCGGCGAGGAGCTCGCGCACCTTCGGGTGATTGGCCATCGCCGCGAAGGCGCGCGCGTTGGGGCCGCCGCGGCCGCCGCCGGTGGCGCCGCAGTCGTAGGCGGAGCCGTGCGGGTTGTTGAGGCTCGACGAGCCGTGGCCGACGACGAGCACGATCTCGCAGAAGCCGTCGACGAGGCCGATCGTGCGCAGGCAGTTCTCGACCACGTCGGCCATCTCGGCGACCGAGTAGCCGACCCACAGGCCGTCGGCGTTGCGTTCGTCGCCGACGCGTTCGAGCACGAGCCGCGTCGCCGGCTCGCGGTGGTTGCGCTCCTGCAGACCGCGGCTCAGCCGCTCGGCGAAGCGCGGGAACAGGCAGCGGCCGACCATCGGCACGGCGGCGGCGAGGCCGGCGACGGCGGCCACCAGCGAGCCGGCGGCGGCCTCGCGGCTGGCG
>JBEITC010000309.1:0-4999 GCA_040375075.1 Planctomycetota bacterium
CCTCGTCGGCGAGCGCGACGAACCGCAACGCCGGTCCGCGCACGCGCTCGGCTTCGGCGGCGGCCGCCGTCGCGGCCGCGAGGAGCGCGCCCGGCGCGGCGCAGCAAGCCGGGCGCACCAACGCGGCCGGGTCGCGCGACGTCTCGTACGCCGCGCGCACCGGCGCCCACTCTTCGTCGCGCAGTTCGAAGAGACCCTTGCCGACCGGCTGGTCGAGGTAGAAGCCGAGCCCCTTGCCGATCGCCGGCGCCGGATCGGCGCCGCGCCCGAGCTGGACCGCGGTGAAGCCGTGCCGCGCGGCGACGCCGACGCCGGCGTCCGGGTCGGCCGTCCAGAGCACGCGCTCGAACCGGGCCGCCGGCGCCGGCGACGGCGCCGACTGCGCAGCGAGCGCGACGGCGAACGACGCCGCGAAGGCGCCCTGCACCGCCCAGCGCGCGCTCACTCGATGCCGTAGTCCTTGAGCTTCTCCCACAGGACCTTGCGTGAGATGCCCAGGACCGAGGCGGCCTTGGTGCGGTGACCGCCGACGCCGCGCAGGACGGCGCGCAGGTGCTCGCGCTCGGCGTCGACCAGCACTTCGCGCAGCGAACGCAGGGCCGTCGGCGGTTCGAGCGCAGCACGGCGCGAACGATCGACCGGCAGCAGGTGCTCCTTCTTGAGCACGGTGGCGCCGCCGGACAGCGCGATCGCCTGCGCGACCCGGTTCTCGAGCTCACGCACGTTGCCGGGCCAGCTGTACTCGGCCATCGCCTCGAGCACGTCGGTCTTGACGGTGAACGCACGACCGCCGCCGAGCTTCTCGACGAAGTGCTGCACCAGCATCGGCATGTCGCCCTCGCGCTCGCGCAACGGCGGCAGGCGCACGGGCACGACGTTGAGGCGGTAGTAGAGGTCCTCGCGGAACTTGCCGGCGCGCACGTGCTCGAGCAGCGGCACCTTGGTCGCGGCGACCACGCGGATGTCGACCTTGACCAGCGACTCGCCGCCGACGCGCTCGAACTCGCGCTCCTGCAGCACGCGCAGCAGCTTGACCTGGACCGACAGCGGCATGTCGTCGATGTCGTCCAGGAAGATCGTGCCGCCGTCGGCGACCTCGAAGCGACCGCGGCGCAGCTTCTGCGCGTCGGTGAAGGCGCCCTTCTCGTGGCCGAACAGCTCGGTCTCGAGCAGCGTGTCGGGCAGCGCGCCGCACGACAGCGCCACGAACGGCTTGTCCTTGCGGGCGCTCAGCTGGTGGATGGCGCGCGCGATGCGCTCCTTGCCGGTGCCGCTCTCGCCCTCGATCAGCACCGAGGCCTCGGTCGGCGCCACCGTGCGCACGGTCTTGACGACCGACTGCATCGCGCGGCTGTCGCCGATCACGCCGGGCAGGCCCTGGCCATGCACGTCCTTGAGTTGCTCGCGCAGCCGCTGGTTCTCGCTCAGCAGCGCGCGGTACTTGCCGATGCGCTGGATGCGCTCGAGCACCTGCTCGTTGAGGAAGGGCTTGGGGATGTAGTCGTCCGCGCCAAGCCGCATCGCCTCGACGGCGTGCTCGACGGTCGCGAACGCGGTCATCACCAGCACCTCGGTGTCCGGCCGCGCGCGCTTGGCCGCCTGCAGCACCTGCATGCCATCGGCGCCGGGCAGGCGGACGTCGGTGATCACGACGTCGTAGCTCGTGTGCCCCAACTCGGCGATCGCGAGCTTGCCGTCGGCGACGTGCTTGACGTCGTACCCAGCGCCCTCGAGATCGTCGGTCAACGTCACCGCGATGGTCTGCTCGTCCTCGACGAGCAGGATGCGGACCGGCTGGGCCGTCACGAGCCGCCCCCGCCGGCCTCCGGCCGCCGCGCGTCCGGGCCATCCCCCCCATCGCGCAGCCGGGACTCGCCGAACGAACGCACGAGGCCACCGCCAGCGCGGGCGGCGTCGTCGAGCGCGGACTCGGCCTGGGCCAGCAGCGTGTCGAAGAACATCGCCTTGTGATCGACGACGGAGCTGACACCGATGCTCACGCTCAGCGCGAGCGGCTTGCCGTCGACCGCGACCTCGAGCCCGGTGAACGCTTCGAGCAGCCGGTCGGCGACGAGGCGCGTGCCCGGCAGGTCGGTGTGCGGCAGCAGCAGCAGGTAACGATCGTCGTTGGTCGTTCCGAGCAGGTCGGAGCCACGCGTCTTGTCGCGGACGAGTTGGGCCATGGCGCTGCGGACCTCATGGCGCAACTCCGCGCCGTAGAGATCGACGAGTTGGGGCAGGCGGTCCACCTGCAGGACGATGCAGCCCAGCGGCAGGCCGTAACGCCGCGACCGCGCGAACTCGTTCTTCATCAGGTGCAGGATCTGCGCCTGCGAGAAGAGGGAGCCGCTGAGGAATCCCTCGCTCGTTTCCCTGCCGCCTGCCGACGTCCCCGAGGGACGCGTCTTGCGAAAGCCTGGTTTCGTCATCGCGATGCGTGCTGTCGCCCGGCAACCTAGGCGGGGGCGCGCGCGGAAGCTACTGCCGGCGGCAGCTCGGCCGCGGCGCAACCACGAGAAACAGCCCGGAGAAAAAAGTACGGGCCTCAGCCGGTCAGAACTGAGGCCCGTGAAAGCGGGTCAGGCTGCGCAATGGAGAGGGCGGTTAGGGAGGGGGATACTGGTCTCCACCACACAGCCAAAGACCCGTCGGTGTCTGCTGGTTCGGAACCGGCGAACCGGTTCCGGCTG
Organism: Planctomycetota bacterium; assembly: GCA_040375075.1. Lineage (GTDB taxonomy): Bacteria > Planctomycetota > UBA1135 > UBA1135 > UBA2386 > UBA2386. The sequence continues at coordinate 2,691 of JBEITC010000309.1, forward strand.
TCCCGATGGTCAGTCGAGTCAGCGGTCTGCTACCGAACGATCATAGAGCGTTTCGCTGCCAGTGATGGCCGAGGCCACCACCGTCGTCTCGTTTCGAGTCCCAGCCAGGCTAGCTGGGGCGCGATCCGCGGCGCAGGGGCAGATCATGCCGACCGCTTTCCCGATTTCAACACCCGCTCCACCAGAAATTCGACAGAGCCTTCACCAAACCTGCTGCATCCCCCACCACTCGCCATGGCGGTAATGCGAAATCGTAGTTCTAAGTCGTTGTTTTACAACGACATAGAATGCGTCCCGAGGATGCACCCGAGTTTCCACAACGAGGCGGAAAACGGTGGAGAAACTTCTCCCCCAACTCAGCCGGCGAACGTCCGGCGGCACCAATCGACGGTCGCGGCGAGCCAGTCGACGGCGACGTAGATGTCGAAGGCGGGCCACTGGTACTTGACCGCGACCAGACCGATCACGAGCACCGCGGCGAACAAGGCGCCGAAGATCAACTGCGCGCAGAGCCGCGCCAACAGGCCCTTCGCCTTGCGCCCGATGCTGGGCTTCGGGTTCTCGCGACCGCCGCGCAAGACCCAGTCGCGCTGCGCGACGAGTCCCTGCTGGACCAGTCGCTGGGGATCCACCGCGTCGGCGAGGATCGCACGCGTCGTCGTTTCCCACGGGTATTCGGCGCCGGCGTCCATCGCGCCCTTGCGCAGGCGATCAAGCGTCGCCTTCGGGACGACGCCGGCCATCAGGCGCAACGACGCCTGGGCGACCGCCGACTCGACGTCTTCGGGCCGCCCCGGATCGCGCATGGCACCGTCTGGCATGGCAACCACGCGCCGCGGCCCGCCGAGCGGATCAGGCCTTCTGGGCCTTCGTGAACTGACGGTTGCGGCCGCGAACGGCCTTGACCAGCGGGTAGCTGACCGTCTTGTCACCCTTCTTCAGCGTGATGACGCCGCGCTTGATGACCTTGGTCGACAGCTTCAGCGTGACGACCTGGCCATCCGGCGTCAGGATGCGGACCGGCTGGATGTTGGGCTTGAACGTGCGCTTGCTGCGTCCGGTGACGCGGCGACCAACACCGCCGTCCTTCTTCGCCAAGCCACGACGCTTGACTTGGTGACCAATGCGGGTGCGACGACCAGTAACTGCACAGACTCGGGACATGGCGGCTCGGGGTAGGAAGGGCGAAGAAGGATAGCCACGGCCAGGGCCACCGCAAGGCCCTGCCTGGACGGCTTTTCGTCGGAATCAGGCAAGGTCGCCGTCAGCCGACCGCTCGGCGACCGGTCCGCCGGCCGCGTCGGGCAGGCCAACCAGCCGGGCACGCACGACGTCCCCCAGCGCCGCACCGACGACCTGGGGCGCCACCGCGGGCGCGCAACGATCCGCCTGCTCCCGCGCCAGCCGCGCAAGATCGTCGAGGGCGACCAGGCCGACGAGGCCCCCGCGCGCGTCGAGGACGGGCAGTCGACGGATCTGGTGCACGGCCATGCGGGCCGCCAGATCGGCGAGGTCTTCGTCGGCCCGCGCGACGTGCAAGGCACGGCTCATCGCCGTTGCCACCGGCAGGTCGGACAGCGGCTTGTTGGTCCGCAGCGCCGCCATGATGATGTCGCGGTCCGTGACCATCGCCACGGCCCGGTTGGCCCCCTGGACGACAACCACGGCCCCGCAACCACGGTCCCGCATGATCGCCGCGGCGCGCGCCAACGTGTCCTCCGCGCGCACGGTCGCCACCGTGCGCGCCATCGCTTCCTTTGCCTGCATGATGTGCCTCGGCTGCGCCGCATCCTCGCAGCGTCAGCGACGGCGACCATCGCCGCGGACGACCGGCGCGGGAATGGTCCCTACCGCGCAGCCGGCCACCGCCCTTGCAGTAGGGAACGACCCGTACGGCTCAGCGCGGCGCGGGCGCCTGCGCCTCGCGGTACCAACGCAGTCGGTCGGCGTACTCGACGCCGGCCGCACCGGCGCGGGCGACCGCGAGCTCGGCGCAAGCCACCGCTTCGTCCCCGCGACCGGCGAGGAACATCGCCAACGCCACGGTGTCGTACTCGAAGTAGACCAAGCCCGCCGCGTCCGCTGCCATGCGCTCGGCGAGGCCGGTGGCGAAGGGTGTCCAACGCCCCATCGTGCGAAGGTCGGTGAGCAGGCGCCAGCAGTCGTTGTTGGCTCGGATCTGCGGATCGCGCTGCGCCAGGTAGGCGTCCAACACGCGCGCGCCGGCGGCGGCGTCGCCAGCGCAGCGCACGACGGCGCCATAGCGGGCGGCAGCCAGCGCGCGGGGTTCGCCGCGCAGCGCCGCCGCG
>JBEITC010000167.1:0-7743 GCA_040375075.1 Planctomycetota bacterium
AAGCGGCGGCGGCGCGGCGCCGCACAACGGCACGACGCGGCCGGCCTCGATCTTCCAGATCGCCTCGCAGCGCGCGAGCGCGTGCTCGCCGAGCGCCGCCAGCGACGGCGCCCCGGCGGCGCCGGCCACGGCGAACGCGCGGGCCAGCGAGAGGTCGCCGACGACGCGCGAGAGACGGGCGGCGACGCCCATGCCGGCCGACTTCGCGCTGTCGTGCAGCGCGGCCACCGACTCGGCCCGCATCGTCGCCGTGGTGCGGCCGACCGCCAGCCACGCGAACAGCACGAGCGGCAGCAGCGCGCAGACCGCGAACATCGCGACGAAGCGCCGCCCGATCCTCGACGCGAGGATGTTGCGGACCTCCGGCGCGAGCCGTCGCGGCGTCACGACGCGACGGTCTCCGCGGGCGCGGCCGGCCTGACGACCGGACGGCTGTCCCCGGGATCGACCGGCTGGAACGCCGCCAGCGCGCGGTCGAGCGAGCGCAGCGCGTCGGAGAGGGCGACGAGCCGGCGATCGTGCGGATCGACCGAGGCAGCCAGCAGTTCGTCGAGGGCCGTGCGCACGCCGTCGTGCGCGTCCTGGACGTCGTCGATGCGGCGCGCGACGCCATCGACCGCGGCGTTGAGGCACGCGACCTCCTCCTTCATCAGGTCGCCGCGGCGCGTGCGCAACGGCGGCGGCAGCTGGCCCTCGGCCACGAGGCGGAGGTTGCGCTTGAAGCGCACCAGCGGGCCGGCGATCCGGTGCGATTGGCTCAGCGCCATCGCGACGAGGATCGCGGCGCAGATCGCGACGACCCAGGGCATGCGTTCGTGCAGGTAGAGCATGACGATCGCCTGCTCCTCGAACCGGTGCGGCTGCGCGGCCGACAGCTCGAGGACGATCGGCGCGAGGATGCCGAGGACGATCGCGAGCAGCACGACGCCGCCGTGCAGCAGGCCGGAGACGCACAGGCGGCCCTGCAGGCCGCGGTCGACCAGGAAGCGACGGCGCTGGAACCTAGGGATCATGGCGCACTCCTTCAGTAGTCCGCGGCGACGCCGAAGTAGCCGCCGTTGTTGGCCCGGATGACGTCGTCGAGGCCGACGGCCTCGCCGAGCGAGACGGCCGTGCGGCAGTCCGGCCCGAGGCTGAACAGGTCGTAGTCCGTGTTCAGCGGGAACATGTAGCGGTCGCGTCGGCGCGTCGTCTCGGCGTCGACGCCGACGAACAACGAGAAGCCGAGCTCGCTCTTGTCGATCACCGCGACCAGCTGGTCGCCGAGCTGACCGAGCGACGTGTTGGCGTTGCGGAACGCGTCGGGGTCGACGAGCCCGGCGTCGATCGCCCACTGCAGGCCGTCGCCGCAGCCGGCGCTGTAGTTGAGGTAGCAGTACGGCACGCCCCACGGATCGAGACGGCCGCCGAAGCCGACCTGGTGCAGCGACCCCGGCAGCACGCCACCGTGGGTCACGGTGAACTGGTCGACGGCGCTGGCGATGGTCACCAGCTCGTGCCGCGCCTTGCCGATGCGCGCCGTGCGCAGGGCGGACGCGTACTGCGGCACGCCCACGACGGCGAGGATCGCCAGGACGACGACGACGATGCACAGTTCGAGCAGCGTGAAGCCGGCTGCCGACCGACGATGCGCACGCCCGAGTTCGGATGCCCCTACGGCCATGGGCCCGGTATCGGCGCGGCGACGGGCCCGTCCTGAATCGGGATTTTCATCCGACCCCGGAGGAGCGTCGGGGCGCGGTCCGTCGGCTCAGGCCCGGTCGGGCGCGTCGACGCTCGCGGACGATGGTGCCCAGGACAGGATTTGAACCTGCAAGCCCTTTTGGGGCGCTAGCACCTCAAGCTAGTGCGTCTGCCAATTCCGCCACCTGGGCGTCCAGCGAGGGCGGGCACCTTACCGACCGGCGGCGCGAATGCAACCCTGGCTGCACGCGGGCCGACCCGCCCCCCGGTCAGCGGGCGGCCGGGGTGACGCGGGCCTGGAAGCGGATGGCGCTGTTCTCCAGTTCGAGCTGCAGGTAGGCCGCGTCGAACATCTGCACGATCCCGCGGGCCTGCTGCATGCGCTCCCGCCCCTCGGCCGTGAAGCCCGAGCGTTCGCGCCGCCACTGCTCGCCCAGCGCCGCCACCACGGCGACGTCGAACTCGCCGCCCGGCTCGCTCATCGACTTCGGCATGGACGCCTTGCTCGGGTACCCCGGGTAGCGCTGCCGGCGCACCGCTTCCTCGGCGGCCGGACGGCTCTGCACCATCCACTCCGGGTCGGGCTGCTCGCTGTCGGCCGCGGCGAAGGCGATGTAGTCGTCGACCAGCGGCAGCAGGTTGCCGCCGTGCAGCCAGACGAATGCGTTCAGTTCGGTCGGCAGCTCGCGCTCGACGTCGCGGAACGACGGCAGGTCGCGGATCGAACGCGCGCCGGTCAGGTTGGGATGCCGCGCGCGCAGGAGGTCGTAGACCAGCGGACCGCTGTTCGAGAGCACGAAGAACTCGCGGAAGACGATGACCGCCAGCTCGCCGGTGCCGGGGATCTGCGGGTTGGTGAACTCGTTGACCGGCTCGGGCAGCTTGCCGCCGGCGAACGGCACCGACAGCAGCCACTGCTTGCGGAAGCCGAACGTGCTGCCGTAGGTGCGCAGCATCGTCACGAACTCGTCGACGATGGTCTTGCCGCCCGGACGCAGCCAGAACACCCAGGCGATCTGCGGCATCGGCGAACGGGCGGCGACCGGGATCTTCAGTTCGCCGTTGTCCTCCTTCTCCAGCACCGGGTCGTTCTGGCGGAAGACGAAGCCGGTGCGCGGCAGGAAGGCCGGCTTCAACCGCTCGATCAGCTCGCGCACGTTGGGCACGTTCTGGCCGAGGAAGCTCGTGCGCCGCACCATGTCGTCGATCAGCTCGCGCTCGCGCTCGTCGAGCGCGTCGAACATGGCGTTGAGGAACTCGCCCGACGGCATGCGCAGCGCCGCGGCGGCGCACGCCGACTCCGGCACCATCGACAGGAACGGATCGAGCCACTTCTCGCGCGGCTCCTGTTCGGCCTTGTAGAAGCTGCTCTGGAAGGCGGTGTGCTGGCGGCCGTTGAGCTCGACCTGGCCGGTCGCGCCGAGCGCGCCATCCATGAACATCAGGGCGCCGGCGGCCTCCTGCCAGCCGCGCAGGTTGAGGAACGCGGCGAGCACGCGCTCGTTCATGTCGGCCTTCGACTGCGGGTCCGGCCAGGCGGCGGCGAAGCGACGGAAGCCGTCGAAGGCGTTGGGCTCGACGACGAAGTCGACGACGTTCGCCGGCGACTGGTCGTGCGTCTCGGCCCAGCGCTCGACGCGCTTCTGCACGCCGTCGGTGTAGGCCGCCATGCGGCCGATCGGCTCCTCGTCGCGATTGCCGTCGATCAGCCGTTGGCTCTGCTCGATCAGCGGCTTGTGGTTGCCGATCATGACGACGTCGAGCACGCGTCGGACGTGCAGCTGCTGCGCCGCGCCCGGCAGCTTGACGATCAGGTCGCCGCCGTCGGTCACGACGTCGACGCCGGACTGGCGCAGCTGCGATTGCACGAAGCCGAAGCTCGCGAGGCCGAGCAACGCCTTGACCCGCCAGGTGACGCGCGCGTAGGCGCACCATTGGGGCACGGCGAGCGGCTGCGGCGGCTGCTGCGCGTAGTCCTGCTCGTAGCCCGCGACGATGACCTCGACGCCGATCGCGTCGCGCATCAGGTCGAGGAAGCCGGCGGAGTCGGCGCGAACGCGCTCGAGCTCCGTCGCCGCCTGCGCGGCCATCCGGGGGATCCCGGCCTGCACGAAGGCGCGACCGAGGCCGCCGTCGGCGAGTTCGCCGAATGCCCGGAGTTCGGCCAGCGCGTCCCAGAAGCGGGGCTTCGGGAACTCGCTGAAGTCGTCGGCGAGCCGTTCCTTGCGCACGAAGAAGTTGACGCCGCGCGGCACCACGTCGCGCATCTCCGGCAGCGAGCCTTCGAGCGGGTTGAAGACGAAGGCGGCGACGAACAGCAGCAGGAACAGCACGAGCCCGCCGAGCGCGATCCCGACCTTGCGGAGGATGCGTCGCGAACCCTTGGGCTTCGGTTTGGCCATCGCGGCGGAGGGTAACGACAGGGACCCCGCGCCGGGAGCGCGAGTTCGCCTCGGACGGGCCTCGACCAGCGTTCTTCCGCCGCGTCGGAGCGGCGTGATTTGCCTTCCCCGTCGACGAGAGGTCTACTCCCCTGCCCATGTCCGGCCTGCTGCCCAACGCCCGCTCCCGCCGCATCGAGGAATCCGCGACGCTCGCGATCTCGGCGAAGGCCGCGCGGCTCAAGGCCGAGGGCAAGGACGTCGTGTCGCTCGGCGCGGGCGAGCCGGACTTCCCGGTGCCAGCGCCGATCGCCGAGGCCGGCGTGCGCGCGATCCAGGAAGGCAACTACCGCTACACCCCAGCGCCCGGCGTGCCGGAACTGCGCGCCGCCGGCGCCCGCTGGCTGCAGCAGGCGTTCGGCCTGTCGTACGCCAAGGAAGAGGTGATGGTCTGCGCCGGCGCCAAGGCGGCGCTGCACATGGCGCTCGACGCCATCGTCGAGCCCGGCGACCGCGTGCTGATCCTGGCGCCGTACTGGGTCAGCTACCCGGCGCTGGTCACCATGTCGGACGGCGTGCCGGCCGTCGTGCCGGCGGTGCCGGAGCAGGGCTTCGTGCACACGGCCGAGCAGGTCGCGGCGGCGATCGCGCAGCACGGCGCCAAGGGCATCATCCTCAACTTCCCGAACAACCCGTCCGGGATGGCGCCGACGCGCGAGCAGGTGCAGGCGATCGTCGACACCTGCCTGCGCCACGGCCTGTGGATCGTCTCCGACGAGATCTACGCGACGCTGCTGTACGACGGCGCGACGCACATCTCGCCGGCGGCCCTGCCCGGCGCGCGCGACCGCACGATCGTGGTCAACGGCTTCACCAAGAGCCACACGCTCACCGGCTGGCGCACGAGCTTCCTCGCCGGCCCGCGCGCGGTCGTCGACGCCGCCTGCCGCATCCAGAGCCAGGTGCTCGGCAACCCGTGCACGATCAGCCAGGCCGCGACGCTCGCCGCCTGCGAGGTGCCGGTGCCCGGCGAGCACGAGAAGCGCATGCTGGCGTTCGACGAGCGCCGCCGCTTCCTGATCGACCGCGTCAACCGCATCCCCGGCATGAAGCTCGTGCCGCCGCGCGGCGCCTTCTACGCGCTGATCGACGTGCGCGAGTTCTGCCGCGCGCGGGGCATCGACGACGTGACGTTCTGCGAGCGCCTGCTCGACCGCCACCTGATCGCCGCCGTGCCGGGAAGCGCCTTCGCCATCCCCGGCTTCGTGCGACTCAGCTACGCCGCGTCGATGGAGACCCTGCGCAAGGCCGTGGACCGGCTCGCCGCGTTCGCGGAGGCGAAGTGAACGAGTCCGAGATGAAGGGCCGCGTCGCGCAGGCCGCCAACGTCGGCGCGCTGTGCCCGGCGGACCACGACTGGGACGTCTTCGCGCAGCTGCGGTCGGTGAAGGAGCTGCAGACCAAGGCCGGCAAGCCGTTCCTGGTGCTCGAGCTCGGCGACCTGAGCGGCACGATCGAGGGCAAGATCTGGTCGAACAGCGCCGAGGCGATGGCCGCGGCGAAGGCCGCCACGCCCGGCAGCACGCTCAAGCTGCGCGGCCGCGTCGACGAGTACCAGGGCAAGGGCCAGTTCGTCGTCGACCGCCTGCGCGTCGTCGCCGCCGACGAGCAGCCCGAGGGCTACGACCCGGACCAGCTCGTCGACCCGGCGCTCGCCTTGGTCGAGGACCTGTGCTGCCGCACGCTCGTGTTCGACATCGAGACGGTGCCTGCGCACGACCGCCGCGAGCTGCCGACCTCGATCGCCGCGGCGCTGTCGGAGTCGGCGACGCAGAAGGAGATGGAGCCGGCGGCGTTGATGGGCATGTCGCCGTTCCTCGGCAAGGTCGTGTCGCTGGCGGTCGGCGACGGCGACGCCGAGGGCGGCATCGACGACGTCACCGTGCTGGCCGTGCCGCCGCCCGGCTTCGACGCCAGCTCGTGCCCCAAGTGGCTGCGGCTGATGGACGAGGCGGAGCTGCTGCGCGCGTTCTGGGCGCTGTGCAGCCGCGCCGAGACCGTGGTGTCGTTCAACGGCCGCGGCTTCGACGTGCCGTTCCTCGCCGCGCGCAGCCTGATCCACGGCGTGCCGGTGCGCGTCGACCTGATGTCGCAGCGCTTCAGCCTGCGCCCCCACCTCGACCTGCTGGAGATCCTCGGCCAGAAGGGCCGCGGCCCGAGCAAGCTCGACGTCATCTGCTGGGCGCTCGGCACCGAGAGCCCCAAGGGCGAGATGGACGGCTCGATGGTCGCGCCGACCTACGAGCGCGGCGACATCGTGAAGATCGCCGAGTACAACGCCCACGACGTGCGCGCGACGGGCGCGGTCTACCGCCGCTGTCGCGACCTGCTGCTGCGCTACCGCAGCGACTGGGCGTCGGCGCGCAAGTGACGCGCGGCGACGCCGCGCTCAGCGGGCGAACGGCAGCGCGTCCGGCACCAGCACGACCTCGGGCCGGCGCTCGACGCGCGCCAGCACCAGGCCATCCGCCGCCGGCCCTTCCCAGCGCCATGCCAGCTCCGCGCCAGCGAGCGTGAACCACGTCGCGCCGTCGCGCACGACCGTCTTGCCGCGCGCTTCGAGCCACATGCGCGCCGGCAGGAAGCCGGCCTGATCGACCGCGACCGGCACGCCGGCGAGGTCCGGCACGCGGTCGCTCGCGGGCGTGATCGTGCAGCGGTTCGCTTGCAGGTCCACCTTCACATCGGCCACGCCATCCAGGCGCAGCAGGCCGTCGGCCACGGCCTTCACTCAAGGCAGTCACTCGAGACCGAGCGTCTCGATCCAGATCGTCTGCAGGCCGTGGCCGCGCACGGCGACGGCCTGCGGCAGCGGCGCCTGGCAGGCGACGGCGAACAGCAGCGGAAGGACGAACGTGCGGCGCATCGGGGCGATGCCTCTAGAAGAGGACGCGGAAGGTTACCAGCACGCCGACGCGGAAGTCGCCGTACGCGGACTCGGTGTCGTCGACGAGCGGCAGCAGCACGCCGGCCTCGACGCTCGTCGCGACGGTGGCATTGGCCTGTAGGCCCAGCAGCGCCTTGGCGTAGAAACCGCCGTTGTCCTGCCCCACGCCGCCCTGGCGATCGTCCTGCTGCCAGCCCGAGATCAGCTCGACCACCGAGCGCAGTTCGTCGTGGTGCACGCCCGGCTCGAAGCGCACGGGATGCAAGCGCATCCACCACGCCGCGTCGAACGTCACCGCCTCGCCGGGCGCGAAGCCGCCGTCGTCGCTGTAGGTCCAGCCGCGCAGCGCGGCGGCGGCGCGGTGGCGATCGCGGACGGTCGTCCAGCCGACGCCGGCGCCGACGCCGTAGACGCCGAGTCCCAGCGCGGCGCGGCGGCCGAGGTCGACGCCGTCGACGCGGCCGTCGTCGTCGCCGGTCGGCAGGCGCACGTTGCCGAGCACGGACAGGCGTTCGGAGCGCATCACCGCGTCGTCGCGCAGCAGCGCCCACTTGGCGCCGAACTCGAGGTCGCCGAAGCCGGTCATGCTGCCCTGCGCGCCGGCGGTGTCGACGTCGCGCGCGATCCACGGCACGCCGGCCTCGAACTGCAGCCGGCGGTCGGGCGACCACGCCGCGCGCGTCGTCGCGCGCAGGTCGTCGGCGCCGGCGCGATGCTGCCACTCGAAGGTCT